>JAFAAJ010000243.1 GCA_023426625.1 Bacteroidota bacterium | reverse complement strand
TAGGCAAATGGCATTTGGTTTCTACTCCGCAGGGATTTGATGAATACAGCGTTATGATCGATCAGGGAGAATATTATTCGCCAAGATTCTATAATGGGAAAGACACTGTTTCCGTGAAAGGTTATGCTACCGATATCATTACCGATAAGGCGATCAATATTTTGGAGCAGCAGAAAGGATCAGGGAAACCGATTTTCTTAATGGTTCACCAGAAAGCCCCACATCGCGACTGGATGCCTAATGTTACGGATCTTGAGAATACAAATGAAAAATACTACCAGTTACCGGAAACTTTCTTTGATGATTATAAAAACAGAACAAAAGCTGCTACAATGGCAGATATGAGAATTGAGGATATGTTTTTAGGATATGATCTGAAGCTGTACCTTAAAAATGCAAAAGAAGAAACCAATACCGGCGGAGATAAAAATTCAACAAAAAACTCATACAATTGGCTGCTTAATGAATATGAATCCATGACAGCTGTACAAAAGGAGATCTGGGATAAATATTATAAACCTATTTCCGATGCATACTATGCCAATAAACCCATCGGTGATGAGCTCGTGAAATGGAAATATAACCGTTTTATGAATGACTACCTTAAAACAGTGAAGTCCGTGGATGATAACGTAGGAAGGTTGCTGGATTATCTTGATAAAAAAGGATTGGCGGAAAATACATTAATTATTTATACCTCAGATCAGGGCTTTTTCCTTGGAGAGCATGGCTGGTTTGATAAAAGATTTATGTATGAGCCATCTCTCACGATGCCTTTGGTCATGCGTTATCCTTCAAAAATTAAAAAGAATATCAAAACAGATGAACTTGTGCAGAATCTGGATCTGGCTCCAACTATCCTCAAAGCTGCCGGAATGGAAGTTCCTGATGAAATGCAGGGAAATTCTTTGGATGTTTTCTTCCGGGGAAAATCTCCGGACAACTGGAAAGATAAAATATATTACCATTTTTATGAAAGCAATGCATGGCATCAGGTTCAGAAACACTTTGGGATACGTACCAAAAAATATAAGCTGATTTATTTCTACGATCTTAAAGACTGGGAGTTATACGATCTTGAGAAAGATCCTAATGAAATCAATAACCTATACCATAAACCCGGGTATAAAAAAATTGTCAGTCAGCTGAAAACTGAGTTGAAATCACTGATCACAAAATACAAAGATTCTACGGCAGTAGATTTTGAATAATAAAAAGCAAACCCAATGGTTTGCTTTTTATTTATAAATTAAACTTTCAGTTTATTTTCAATTTCCTCAGAATGACGGCTCCTAAAACCAACACTACAAACAGTATAGAAGTAATATAAAATGTTCCTACCAGAAAAATTAAATTTAAGGCAGAATGCAACCCATATTTCCCAATCGTAAAAGCCATTGCCCCGAATGCACCAATAGGAGCCAGTTTCATAAGGATGTGAACGATTTTAAAAACGGGAACTGAAAGATCCTGAAGAAAAAGAGTTACCCTCTGACTTTTTTCTTTCGTTAAGACCAATGCAACTCCCATTAAAATAGCCACCAGAAGCACCTGCAAAATATTATCACCAACCAATGGACTGAATAATGTGTCCGGAATAATATTCATGATGAAACCGGTAAGAGTGGTTTCATGAGCTTTTTGCTGATATTGTGAAACATCTCCTGAAAGTGTTGCCGGATTGATGTTTAAACCTGCACCGGCTGCATGATATTTCCTACGATTAAGCCGATGATCAGAGCCAGAGTAGAGAAAACGAAGAAATAAATCATGGATTTAATGGCAATTCTTCCTACCTTTTTCAGATCGGTCATGTGAGCGATTCCTAAAGTAAGCGTAATGAAGATCACCGGTGCAATGATCATTTTTACCAGTTTTATAAAACCATCACCTAAAGGTTTCATCTTTTTACCCAGTTCCGGATAGAATTTTCCTAGGAGAATACCTGCAGTAATAGCAATAATGACCTGAAAGTAAAGCTGCTCGTAAAACTTTTTTGACTTCAAGAGAAGATGTATTTTGATTTTTAGAAGCGAAAAATAATGAAATTTATCCTAACTTGATGAAAGGATAAAAAAAGAAAGAATAGGGAATAAGAAATTTCCGTATAACTGTGCCTTTTGCCTTGATTTTTTTTACTTTTGTAAAATTCTAAAAAAAATAAAAATGGAGTCCTATACGGAGAAAATACTTATTACTGGTGCTTTGGGACAGATAGGCACAGAGCTTACCAACAGGCTTGTTGAAATTCACGGTGCAGATAATGTTGTTGCTTCAGGGCTTGACAGATGGCAAAAAGGAATTACATCTGCCGGACATTATGAGAGAATGGATGTTACGAATACCCAATTGGTAAGACAAATCATTAAAGATTATGAGATCACTACGGTTTATCATTTGGCTTCTTTACTTTCAGGAACTTCGGAAAAGCAGCCTGTTTTCGCCTGGAAACTGAATCTCGAACCTCTTCTTCATTTCTGTGAAATGGCAAAAGAAGGACTTATTAAAAAGATCTTCTGGCCAAGTTCAATCGCTGTCTTTGGGAAAGGAATCCCAAAAGAAAATGTAGGTCAGGATGTAGTTCTGAATCCTACTACGGTTTACGGAATCTCTAAAATGGCAGGAGAAAAGTGGTGTGAGTATTATTATGACAAGCATGGAGTAGATGTAAGAAGTATAAGATATCCCGGACTTATTTCCTGGAAAACACCTGCAGGTGGAGGTACTACGGATTATGCGGTAGAGATCTTCTATGAAGCAGTGGAAGAAGGAAAATATACAAGCTTCATTTCAGAAAATACGGCAATGCCAATGTTATATATGGATGATGCTATCAATGCAACGTTAAAGCTTATGGATGCTCCTAAAGAAAGCTTAACGGTTCGTTCATCATATAACCTGGGTGGAATGTCTTTCACACCGAAAGAATTGGCAGAAGAAATTAAAAAAGAAATCCCTGAATTTACGATTGATTATCAACCGGATTTCAGACAGGCAATTGCAGATTCCTGGCCAGCGTCAATCGATGATTCTGTAGCGAAAAAAGACTGGGGACTGACTTATGACTTCGGAATTGCTGAGATGTCGAAAGATATGATCAAAAATTTAAGAGTGAAATTAAATAAGAACTAATATTTAATTACTGCTTTTTAAACTAAAATTATATTAATATCCATACCCATTACTTTAAATGATATTGTTAACCTTTAACATTGTAAATACTGAGGCTAATCCTAAAAACGGTACTCAGATTTCCGATGATGAAAGGCTGAAAATCACAGAAGACAATACAAAGGCTATTCTCAGGATTTTGGATATTCATGATATTAAAGCCAGTTTTTTCATTGAAATATCTATCGTAGAAAAACTGCAGAACCTTATAAAAGCAATTTCTGGCCGAGGTCATGAAATTGCTTTTTACAATAAAACTTCCAGCCTTGAGGAAATAGAACAAGCTAAAAAAAATCTTCAGGATTTCCTTGAAAAACAGATCCGGGGAATTCGTCAGAAAGAGTTCAAATTGCCTCATGAAGACTTGAAAATGCTGGAATTCAATTATGTTTCCAATATAGACAATGCCAATATTCTTTTTCCTTTCAAGCGTCTGGAAAGAAATACCGAAATTGTGGAAGAGAACGGATTAAGCATTGTTCCGGAAAGCATTTCTCCGTACAGTCAGTTGCCATATAATGATTTTGTATTTCAGATATTACCGATGAAATATTATCAGAACATGGTTTTTGAAACCCTTAAAAGTGATGATTTTGTTCTGATCTACCTTGAATCATGGCAGTTTACCGATTTTAACAAATATTCATTTAAACTTCCTTTCTACAGAAAATTATTTTCGGGCAGAAAAATGGAGGACAAATTAGATGCCCTCCTTACCTGGATCAACGAAAGGGAACTTGCCACTTCCCGAATGAAAGATTATATCTTTTAAATCAGACCGGACTCAAAACTCTGAACCTTAAACTTTAAACCCTGAACTTTGAACTTCTAACTTAGCTCAAAAAGAGTGATTTCCGGTAAAACACCCACCCTTCCCGGATAAGCCAACACTCCGAATCCTCTGTTTACATACAGCAATTTTCCTTCACTTTCATACAGATCTGCCCATTTTGGATAACGGTATTGTATCGGTGACCATTTTACATTTTTAAGATCCAGTCCGAACTGCATTCCGTGTGTATGTCCGGAAAGAGTAAGCTGGATGTTTCCTTTATGTTTTTTAACGACATAATCAAAATGAGTAGGATCATGGCTCAAAAGAATTTTAGCCGCAGATTCAGGGATGTTTTTGATGGCTTTATCAAGATCTCCAAACTGAGGGAAAGGTTTCAGTCCCCAGTTTTCAACCCCAAGAATATAAAGCTTCTCTCCGTTTTTCTCAATAAAACGATGCTCATTCCTAAGCATCTCAAATCCCGCTTCTTTTTCATACTGTATAAGAGATTCAAGATTCTTTTTCTTAGCATCCGGGGATTTCCAGGTTACATAGTCACCGTAGTCATGGTTTCCTAAGACAGCAAATTTCCCATCATTGGCTTTAATGGACGAAAATAAAGGGATGAAGGGTTTGAATTCTTCAGCCACATTATTCACCATATCTCCTGTAAATAATACAAGATCCGGCTTCTGTTCGTTGATTAATTTGATGGCATGTTCCAGTTTTTCCGGATTGGAAAAACTTCCGCTGTGAACGTCTGAAATTTGTATGATCTTGTATCCTTTGAAACTTTTTGGAAGATTGTTGATTTTGATTTTCAATTTTCTTACTTTGTGTCTGTATTTTCCAAATGTAATTCCATCAATAAACAGGGTAGAAAGAACACCTCCCATTCCTAATCCAACCAAGCTCAGGAATTTTCTTCTTTCCGGAAAAAAGTTTTCTGTTGGTTTGGAGAGTCCCACCAGATAATTTCCTGCCCTGAAAATATCATCAATAAATAAAAATAATATGATGAAAATTTTTGGCAGAATGAAGATCAGGAAAAGTGAAGACATCAGATGTACTTTAGAGGGATCTCTGTCTGACCTTTGAAGATGGGTGAGCTCATATACAAAGACACCATAAACGGCTAAAGAAACAATCCAATAACCGATTCTTATCCACGTATTATCCGTTAATGTTCTTATTGCCTGATAGATGTAAACCTCCAGGACAAGGACAACGGCTGCAATAATATAAAAAAACTTATGCATAACTGGTCTTAAAAAAAGCACAAAAGAAGTTTCCTTTGTGCTTTTAATATTTTAAATTATTTTATCAATTAAGGAAATCTGTAAACGATAGCATTGATGTTCATT
The DNA here is from genome assembly GCA_023426625.1 of Bacteroidota bacterium. GTDB lineage: Bacteria > Bacteroidota > Bacteroidia > Flavobacteriales > Weeksellaceae > Chryseobacterium. The sequence continues at coordinate 439 of JAFAAJ010000243.1, read as the reverse complement.
CCGGCTCCTACAGAAGTCATAACAATGTTACCTTTATCTATAAACGATTGACCTTCCATTTTTCCTTTAATTATTAAATCATACATGGTAGGAATAGTTGCTACAGAAGAATTTCCGAACATCTGGATCGTCATTGGAGAGATGGCATGATCATAATCTTTCACATTATAAAGCTTGTGAAGTCTTTCGATCATGGCGTAATCCATTTTAGCATTTGCCTGGTGAATCAAAACCTTATTAATATCTTCAATAGAAAGTCCAGCATCCTCAATAGTTTCTTTGATCGCTACAGGTACGTTTTTAAGGGCGTACTCATAGATTTTTCTTCCCTGCATTCTTACCCATAGACGCTTTTGGTCTGAATCTTTATTGATGGAGCAGCTGTTTTTTAAATAATCTATTTCCACACCATTATCACAGATCGTGTTATGAGCAATGA
>JAFAAJ010000216.1 GCA_023426625.1 Bacteroidota bacterium | reverse complement strand
ATTCAGAAATCTTACCGGCGAAGAGTTTGTCCGACAAATCCTCATCGATAAACTGAATGTGAAATACCTTATTATAGGATATGATCATTCTTTCGGAAAAAATAAAAGCGGAAATTTCGAATTGCTTCAGACTTTGTCCAAAGAACTGGATTTTGACGTGGAACAAATGGAAGCCATCAATATTCATGAAAATAATGTAAGTTCTACTAAAATTCGAAACGCTCTTTTAGCAGGTAAGATCAAGGAAGCCAATGAAATGTTGGGCTACTCCTACTCTGTTTCCGGAACAGTAACTCATGGAAAAAAGATCGGAAGAACTATAGGCTATCCTACTGCGAATATAGATACAGAATCCATCAAACTCCTGCCACAAAAAGGAGCTTATATTGTTGAAGTATTGATAAAAGGACAGCACTATAAAGGAATGCTAAGTGTGGGTACCAATCCTACCGTAAATGGAGATTCCCTTACTGTTGAAGTCTACATCCTTGATTTTAATGAAGATATTTATAATGAAAAAATCACGGTAAAATTCAGGGATTTCCTTCATGAAGAAATCAAATTTGAAGGACTTGACAAGCTGATCGAAAGGCTGGATGAAGATAAAAGATTAACAGAAGAGTTTGATTTTTAATCCTGATTCTAAGATAGGAATTATACCACAAAACAATTCACACATCACTTCGAGTAGCAACAAAGTGAAGCGTATCGAGAAGTATCCCAACTCATAATAACTTATAACTCATAACCCTAAACTACCAAAGAGTTCCCAATACATTTTTCGCCACTACGTTCCGAAAAACACTCGAACTGACGAGCGTATCATTGTGACATATTGATTTGGTATACCGTCACTTCGAGTAGCGTAACGAAGTGAAGCGTTTCGAGAAGAGCTCCCAAACTCATAACTCATAACTCTTAAAGTTCTCGATACATTTTTCTCCACTTCGTTCCGAAAAACACTCGAACTGACGAGTTGATGGAGTATAAAAAAAATGCTTACAAAATCTGTAAGCATTTTTTCTTTATTTATATCCTAAAATCTGGTTTTCCGAATTGATCACTTCTTCCACAAACTTTTTAAACTCAGGATATTGTTCTTTTTTGATATTATCCCAAGGTGTAGTGGCTGTTCTGGTGATCTTCAGCTTATTGTTCTTCTGTAATTCATAATTAATTGAATAACTGAAGTCGTTATATGCTAATTTTTTATTTTCGGGGATCTCAATAAACTTCATGTTTTCAGGAATATTAAGATACACTTCCTCCACATATTCGTTCTGCCTTTCGTATTTAGTATACTGAATATCCGTATTTCTATTCTCCGTAGCCACAATGTCTTTCGTAAAAGGTTTTGTCACAAAAGGGATTTTCATGATCTTCAGACTTCCAACAGATTGCGGTTTATCATTAACACTGAACTGAAGTTCATAAGCAAGAGGTTTTGAAGTAAGATCTTTTCCATCCAGTAGCTTTACAGATTTCACATTGATCACTTTGTCCAACACGGCTCCATACTGCTGCTCCATTTCTTTTTTCCTGAAATCATCCGATTGTTCATCCTGGAAAAAATCATTGAAATAGCTTTTTGTTTCTCCCATCACATATTGTTTGATCTGGAAATTTTGATTATCGCCACCCACCACTACATCACTTACCGTTTTGTAAACGGTTTTTGTGTTATTCTCTAAGGAGATATCAATAAGATCCACTGTTCCTCCGTTTGAGCGGTCTGTATTGATAACCAAACCTTTTGCTTTATAATTGGCTTTCACGGTTGCATTGAAAGGAAGATATTTATCCGTCATTTCCAGATAGGTTTCTTTCCCATCCAGTTTTACTTTAACAATACAGTGATTGAAACTTAAATTAGGTAATAAAAGGCGTTGTGGAGAATATGTATTGGTCTGTACCAGTACGAGATTGGATTTTAACCCTGCCTGATTTCCAAGAATCACAAACAAGGTAGACAGGTCTTTACAGTCTCCTAATTTAGTGATCAGGGTTTTGGAAGGTTTTTGCGGAATATATCCACTTTGTCGGAAATCTACGGAACTGTAGGTCACATTTTTTTCGATATAATTATAGATCTTTTCCGCCCTTTCTGTTTCTGTCATTCCTGAAGTTCCATTCGGGAAGATTTCCTTAAAGGCTTTTTCCACCACCCGATCTGAGACAAGGCTTTTCTTCGTAAGATCTGCATACCAATTGGCAATTTCATTCCATGTTTTAATGGAATTGGCTGTTACTGAGATGGTCGCATCATAATAACTTGGTCCGTAGCTTTCCTCAAGATCCAATTCGGGAAGATCATTCAGTTTCCAGGTCTGGAATAATTTGCTTCCCATTTTTTTTCTGGTTGAAGAAACATCCTTATTGTTGCTTTTCACCTGATAATTCATACTTTCCGGAGTGATCACCGTAAAGATAGACTCTACTACGGGATATTCCGAGTTGAAATAGGAGCTTAAATTAAAATCTTTATAAAATCGTCCGCTGCTTCTTTCAAGACTTTCTTTTTGGATCAGGATCACGTCTCCTACAGCAAGATTGGTAAATACGATCTGATCCGAAGATTTTTCTCCGGGAATAATATTTCCGTTAGGTTTTACGATCTCTGATTTCAGTACATCATCGCTGTAGTCTACGTAATATTCTTTAAGTTCTTCAATTCCTTTTTCCGAAGTGATCTCGTAAGCATAGGTACTTCTTTTCTTTATTCCGCCTTCCGGATATACATTGGTAATATATTCGTCAAGGAGTACAGTAACACCTTTTTTGCTTTTTACACCTTTATTTCTCCTTTCCGAAACCATTTTGTACAAATCTTTTATAGAGACTTTGTCTATTTCATCTTCTGTCTGATCGAGGTCTCTTACCAGTTTGTGCATATCTTCGTTTTCCGTGTTATGGGAAAGAGATAATTTGGCAAATTTTACAGCTTCAGCTTTTTTGTTTTGTTTGGCTAATATCTCTGCTTTTGTAGCAAGTAAGGAGTAAGAATGTGGGAAATTACTTAAAGCTTCTTCTATTTCTTTCATTACTTCCGGATTATTCGGATCTTCAGCGATCAAACCGATATACTGACTTCTGAAAGTATTGATTGTAGGATAAAGCTCTATATATTTTCTCAATAATTTTTTCTGATCTTCTACCCTGTTTGCATTCTGATAATACGTAAATAAAGCATCTATAACATCCGGACTGTTCTTTTGGGCATAAACTTCCTCCAGCTTTTTAATGGTCCCGCTCTGATCTTTCTTTTCAATATCTTCCAACGTCGTAAAGATCACAAATAATTTTTCGTTATTGGCGAAGCTTTTCTTCATATTAGAAACATAGGACTTTACTTTATCCATATCCCTGTTTCTCATGGCGATCATCACATCGAAAAACTCCCCCATAGGTTTGGCTTTCGTTTTGTTCAAAATATCTCTGTATTTTTCCAGATCTTTAATAGACATTTCCTGAAGTTTGTTGCCATCCATCATTTTAAGAATCGGAACGAGGAAATATTCAGCGTCATTAAATTCAATATTTTTATAAATCTCCGTAACTTTCTCTGTCTCTTCGGTATTGGTATAATATTTCGCCAAAAGTCCCTGAACCAATGAAGATTTTGGATATTGTTTTAAAAATCCGTCGATAAGCTCTTTAGCCTGTTCATTTTGGGCATTGCTCAGATATCCTGAAGTTAAAAGATATTTATAGAAGAAACTGTCGGGATGTTGTCTTATCTTTTCTTTCAAAAACGCTTCAAACCTTAAAGGCTGCTCTTTAGGGTTTAACTGAGCGAAAGTACTTTTCTGATAATTTTTATAGGTGTCATAATATTTCAGATCTGAAATTTTCTGATAATTGGTATCCAAAGGCAGTACCATAAAGCCGTTTTTAACGTCTTTTACATCAAACTTCAGCAGTAGCCTGTTCATTCCTTTTGGCAGGTTCACTTCTACGATATGGGAACCCAAATTGGTGTATCCATCATTAGTACTCGACAAAACTTCCGTATCATTTAAAAATAATCGGAATTCGGCATTGGTATCAACTTCAAGGAAAATCTTTCTCTCTGTGGGATTTTCAATGAAAGATTGTGCATATACAATTCCTCTTCCGTACTCCAATTCGTTGGCAAAAAACTCAAATCCGTCATTAGAAGGATGCTTTCTGCTGTACCAACCTACATTTCCAAAACTGTTCGCATTGAAAAGTTTATCATTATTGGCATAAGTTTCAGGTTCATATTCATTATAAAGTCCGCTTCCGTTAAGGTTTTCGAACACCCCTGCAAACTGCCACTTGTCGATCTTTTTTATTTTTGCCAGATATTCATCTGCCTTCTTGTAATCATTTCTAAGCCTGTCGAAGGTCGATTTATATTCAAGAATGGTAGGAATTTCACCATAGGTCGGAGTTTCTGCAAACAGATCGATCTTTTTATAAGAATAATCGTCCAGAGAGCCATCATCATCTCCTATAACAAATTTCCTGCGGAAAATGGGATACAGATAAGTTTCATCTACTTTAAGGTCTATATAGTTTTTCACAAACGTATCATCAAAAACAAGTTCGCCCATTTCTTCATCGATCAGGGCATCCAAAAACAGGGATTCAAAATCCTTCAATTTGGTTTCTTTTAAGCTTTTATCATAATAGGTCCTTGCTTCTACCCTGTTGTTGGTCAACAAAAGATCCCATGCTTTCATCTGTTCTTTTGATTGTGCAAAAGCTTCGATCGATAAAAAGTAGACCGCAGAAATTAATATTTTTCTCATATTTAATTAAAGTGAGTTTTACGAATTAATAATAGTATTCTGAATTTTCCTGGTTAAGGATTTAAACACCAGATCATAAGACTGGTCAATGAGTTGTAGGATAAGTTCTCTTTTCAAACCGCCTACTAATACAGAGTTCCAGTGGGTTTTATTCATGTGAAAGGCACCGGTGATCTGGGGATATCTTTCACGAAGTTCCGCACTCCATTCAGGATCCGTTTTTACGTTGATGGAAAGAGGCTGCTTTTCGAGAGCTATCAGCAGAAACATTTTTGTTCCCACCTTTAGCACCAGTGTTTCGTTATCGAATGGAAAGGTTTCGGTAACTCCTTTTTTAGCCAGACAATAGTCCAGGATTTCATTTGTGTCCATGTTTTGAATAGAATCAAATTAAAGTCTAATATTATTTAAAATTTTGTAAATTTAAAAGAGAAACTTGAATTATTTAATCACACAAAACCAAAATTATATGAAAGCTCTGGTTATTGGCGCAACAGGTGCTACAGGAAAGGATTTAGTGAACCAACTGCTCAGTGATAAAGACTTTGAAGAGGTTGATATTTTTGTAAGAAGACCCCTTGATATTCAGAATGATAAGCTGAAGGTACATGTCGTGAACTTTGAAACCCCTCAGGAATGGAGAGATCTTGTAAAAGGAGATGTTGCCTTATCCTGTCTTGGAACTACCCTGAAAGATGCGGGAAGTAAGGAAGCCCAAAAGAAAGTAGATTTCAATTATCAGTACGAATTTGCCAAAGCCGCCAAAGAAAATGAAGTTGAAGATTATATTCTTGTTTCCGCCTACGGAGCCAATCCCAGATCCAAAATTTTTTATTCCAGAATGAAAGGTGAGCTGGAAGAAGCTGTGAAAGGTCTTCATTTTAATAAGATCACCATTTTCAAACCCGGAATGTTGGAAAGAAGGCATTCTGAACGTGCCGGAGAAGTATTGGGAAGCAGAATCATCAAATTTGCCAATAAATTAGGACTTTTGGAGAGTCAAAGACCACTTCCTACGGATGTTTTGGCTAAAGCAATGATCAAATCCTCCAAAATAAAAAGCTATGGGTATTCCAGTATTAAGCTGGGGAATATTTTTTGTTTTGCAGAGAAGAGTAATGATTAGGAGGGGAGATAGTGAATGGTGAATGGTGAATGATAAAAGTTTTCGGCTGCGCTAATCGCAGCCGTAAACGTTTATATTAA
>JAFAAJ010000276.1 GCA_023426625.1 Bacteroidota bacterium | reverse complement strand
AATGAGTAACCGGCAGGAGAAGCTTCCTGTCGGTTATTTCCCAAAAATCTGATTACCTGCCTTTGATCAGGAAGTCAAAAAAACTAATAATCAAAACTAATAGCCATGAAATACTTTATTGCAGTATACCAGAAACTGAAAAACATCTATATGTCCCAAAGCTCTATGGAGAACGACATTCCCATGATATGCCCGTCTTTAAGGATATATGAAAATGAGGATTTGGAACTTTTAAAACCCCAAAGTTTGCTTAATGATGATCAGAAAAAAGCCCTTTCTATCATTAAAAAGCAGAATATGGCCTATGAACTGAATTCGGTTCCTATTTCTCCTAATTTCTGGGATCTGAATCCTAACAATTCTTTATTTGATATCTACAGGGAAATCCTGGAAAAGAACAATTTAAAGGACCTGGAAGAACACCTGAATAAAGTGTTGGAAAACAAAAGCACGATACTTTTCGATGCTAAAAATAATGATACTAAAGAGTTTAAGGCTTACAAAAAATACAGAACCAATTATGAAACAGCCGTTAACGACATTACTTCCCATTTGGAATTGTTTGACGGACTGGATACCGATGAGGAAAAAAGCAACTGGAACGACCAACTGATGAATCTCAACAACATCAAAGAACTGGCTTTCTCGGAATGGAAAGTAAAAGGCAGCAAAGATCTTATTGAGAAAGAACTGACAAGGATCAACAAAGCTTCAGAAGCCGACCTGTACATTGCGATGGCTCAAAGCGCAAAAAACACCTTCGATGCCGCTGAAAAAACAGACGTAATCAGCAGCGCAGCCATTCATGATATTAATTTTATTCCATACGATTTTATGGAGAATGAATCAGGATGGAACAGCATCAGAATAGAAAAATCCGAACTTGAAGGACTTCATACCGAAGCGAGAACCGCAACGGAAAATCTACCTTCAGAAATTTTATCCATCGATTATGACGAAAGCGTCATCCAGGCTGTAGAACTGGATTATACCTTCGTTCACCTGAAAAGAAGCTGGTTTAATAAAAATTTCATGTTATCCGGCATGTTTGAATGGAAAGAGCCTAAAAAAATATCGGACGGACAAACGATCTCCACCGATTTCAAATTACCTGCCTTTCCTAAAACCATGATCCTGATCAAAAACCTGAAGATCATTTTAGATCCTTCCATCACCAATGATGTGGTAAATAATCCTAATCAGTTGATTTATTTTGGTCCGTTAGTGATGAAACAGCAGCTTTTCGTTAATAAAAACAACAACCAGAAGTTTTTGAAAGCAGTTACCAATGTTAAAACCATAAAATCTGATCAGTTCAATACAGTAAGCAAAAAAACGGTGATCGCCGAAAGCATAAAAGCATCAGCTGCTACCACAACATTTACAGCAAAACCAGCCGTACAACCAGCTCCTGTTGCAACAGCAAAAATGGCTGCAAATCCGGTTTCTGCGAAAATGAACATAGGCAATATTGGAAGCGTCATCAGCAACATTAAAAACCCTAAACCCACGCCGCATGCAGCAACACCGGTACAACCTGTCACTCCTGTAAAACCTGTCACTCCGGCTCCCGTAACTCCTATAAAAATCCCGGGAATTTTTGTGCCGATCAAAACTCCTGTTCCAACTCCACCAACAGGTGCTCTTGTACAGTTCAAGGTTCTTGATAAAATAAACAATGAACCTATTTACAAATGTGCTATTTCCATTAAAGGAACCAACAACAACAGGATCTACGAGATAGAAAGCAACGAAATAGGCATCGTCAATCAAATGATCCCCACAGGTGAATACAGCATTGAACTCAGAATAGATGATTACGCCGTATTGCAGAATAAATTCAGCATCACGAATACAACTCCGCTAACACTGGAATACAAACTCCAAAGGGAAGAAGTGAAATTCAAATCTTTCTTCCTGATCGGAATGATCTGTGAAAGAATGCCGAAAGTACCAATGGAACAGTAAATAATTGGTACAATGTACAATGTATAGTGTATAAGATATAAATGTATGATGTACGATATAATTTTGAAGAATTACTTCATCTCTCACAACTAAAAACTAATTGCCATGAAACTTTTAAAATATTATACAAAATCCCCTGAAGTTCTTAGTCTTTGTGAGCTTCTTTATAAGCTAGGATATAATATTAAGATCTCAGATTCCTTCTCACTGGAAGTAGATGCAGCCGTAAAAGATTTCCAAAGGAAAAACGCTTTGGTCGTCGACGGAATCGTAGGCATGAAAACATGGCAGGTCTTACTTGAAAAAAACAACACACCGATAAGCCAAACCGATAAATTCCTAAAGGAAAGTGATCTGATCAGCTTTGCAAACCAATACGGTCTTGAATTGGCGACAGTTAAAGCCGTCAATGAGATCGAAAGCGGCGGAAAAGGCTTCCTCATCAACAATAAGCCTAAAATTTTATTCGAAGGTCATATCTTCTGGAATGAACTTAAGAAAAGAGGAATCAATCCAAGTTCTTATTACAATGCCAATAATAAAGATGTTTTATATCCCAAATGGACGAAAATCTATTATCAAGGTGGCGTAAAGGAATATGATCGACTCAATGAAGCCATTGCATTAGGAAGAGACCCAAGATTTAAAGATGCAGCATTATCTTCGGCATCATGGGGATGTTTCCAGATCATGGGATTTCATGCCAAAAATATTGGCTATACCGACGTGAATGATTTTGTTTCCAGAATGGAGATCAATGAAGGAGAACACCTGAAAGCATTCGGAAGGTTTCTTGAAAAAAACGGATTGATAAGCCACCTGAGAAATCGAAACTGGGCAGCTTTTGCAAATGCTTACAATGGACACGGCTACAAACTCAATAAATATGATGAAAAATTGGCAAAAGCCTACTCTAAATATTCCAGAATTTAAAAGCAAATGATATATTGCTTGAAATCAACTATATAACCATCCACATTAACATAAGGAAAATAACCTTTCTTCTTTAAGTTCCGTCTCCACAAACGAAACCTAACAAAAAATCCTGCTTTCGCAGGATTTTCATTTTATCTTAGAATAATTCTTTTCTGATGATGTTCTGACTTCTTTCAGGACCTACAGAAACCAGATATACGTTGATTCCTAAATACTTCTCGATAAATTCAATATATTTCTGAGCATTCTCCGGAAGTTCATCGTAGCTTCTTGCTTTTGTAATATCTTCTGTCCAACCCGGAAGTTCTTCGTAAATCGCTTCGTAGTCATATAATTTTGTAGTGGAAGAAGTGAAATAATCGATGATCTTTCCGTCTTCTGTTTTATATTTCGTAGCGATCTTCAGCGTATCAATTCCTGTAAGAACATCAAGTTTGGTAATAACCAGATTATTGATTCCGTTGATCATACAGGCATGCTTCAAAGAAACAAGATCCAACCAACCTGTTCTTCTCGGTCTTCCTGTCGTAGCTCCGAATTCTCCACCGATCTGTCTGATCTTTTCTCCCAATTCATTATCCAATTCAGAAGGGAAAGGTCCGTTTCCTACTCTTGTACAATATGCTTTGGCAACACCGATCAGGTTCTGAAGTGATGTAGGTGGAACTCCTGCTCCCGTACAAACTCCTCCTGTTGACGGAGAAGATGAAGTAACATAAGGATAAGTTCCGAAATCAATATCCAACATCAACGCCTGCGCTCCTTCGAATAAAACATTCTTTCCTTCGTGGATAGCCTCGTTCAGTTCCAATTCCGTATCTACAATTCTGTCCTGAAGCTGTCTTCCGATCTCCAAAAATTCATTGTAAATTTCTTCAACATCTAAAGCAGGTTTTACATAGTATTTTTCAAACAGAGAATTTTTCACTCTCAGGTTTTTCTCGATTTTCTCTCTTAAGATCTCAGGATTTAAAAGATCTACCATTCTGATCCCCACTCTTGCAATTTTATCTTCATAGCAAGGTCCGATTCCTTTTTTAGTAGTCCCGATCTGAGTTCCTCCGTGCTCTTCCTCTCTGTAAGTATCAAGCAGGATGTGGTAAGGCATGATCACATGCGCTCTTCTACTGATAAAAATGTGGTCTGTTCTCAGTCCTTTGCTTTCGATCTGTGCGATCTCTTTCATGAAAGCTTTAGGGTTCACCACTACTCCATTCGCAATGATACATTTCCCTTTACACTGAAGAACTCCTGATGGAAGAAGGTGCAAAACAAATTTCTCATCTCCTACATAAACCGTGTGACCTGCGTTGTCTCCGCCCTGGAAACGCACAACATAGTCCGATTTTGCAGACAAAACGTCCGTGATTTTTCCTTTACCTTCATCTCCATACTGAAGACCTACAACTACGTAAGTTGACATATTTTACTTTTGTTTTTAGATTCGTGCAAAATTACTTTTAAAAAATTGGGTGAGCAAATTTGAGGTGAATTTTATTTTTAGGTGGGATGGGATCATGTGGTTGCACTATTATTTTCCATATTTAAAACATTAAGAAATCCTCAATTTGACAATAATAATTTTTAAATAGACGATTAAAATAATTTTGCTCAAGTACCAATAATTGGTATCTTTGATTTAAAATTAAAATAATGGCAAAAAACACATCCATATTATTAGGTGATTATTTCGATAACTTTATCAGTCAACAAATTAAATCTGGTAAATTCTCTTCTGCCAGTGAAGTGGTTAGAGCCGCTTTACGAATGTTTGAATATGAAGAATCTAAAAAGTCAGAATTGATCAATGAATTAAAAAAAGGGGAAAAATCCGGATTTGTCGAGAATTTTGACCGTAAAAAATTTTTGAAAAATCTTCATCAAAAACATGCTGCTGACTCATGAAATATAAAATCAGCAAAGAAGCATCAAATGATTTAGAAAAAATCTGGTTGTATACCTTTGAAGCTTGGTCAAAAGAACAGGCAGATCATTATTTCGATTTATTGATGGATGAAATTGAATATTTATCTGAAAATCCAAAATCGGGAAAAGATTACAATGAAATCAGAAAAGGATATTTTCGTTCAAGAGTAAAATCACATTTCATCTTTTATAAAATTAATCTTAAAAATGAAGAAATTGAAATCATCAGAATTCTTCATCAGCAAATGGATATTTCATCGAGATTAGACGAATAAAAATAAACCTAACAGGTTTTAAAAACCTGTTAGGTTTAGAGTTCACAAAATATTTTTATCCAAGACAATTTCATCCGTCAACCCAATCCCCTCCAAAAACACCCCATCATGCGAAATCACCACCAAAGTTCCATAATAATCCTTAATAGAATTCGTCAGAATTTCCACATTTTGAAGGTCTAAATTATTCGTTGGCTCATCGAGGATGATCATATCCGGAGCTTTATTGCTGATGGAAAGTCCGCACAGCAGCAATCGCAAACGTTCTCCACCACTCAGAACATCACATTTTTTATCCCAGGTTTCCTTTCCGAATAAAAATCTTGACAATAAGGTCTTCACTTCTGATTCCTGCATTGCATGATCATTGAACTGTTGGGCAAACTCATATACGGTAGAATTTCCATCAATTAAAGAATATTCCTGGTCAACATAAATCGTTTGAAAATCTGTTCTGGTAATTTTCCCTGCAGATGGTTCCAAATCTCCTAATAACAATCTGATCAACGTTGTTTTCCCGGAACCGTTACAACCTTTGATACAAATCCTGTCTCCACTTCGGATTTCAAGACTGAGATTCTCTTTCCATAGATCTTCTTCGCCATATTTAAAATTAATTTCCTCCGCAGAAACAAGAATTTTTCCGGAATGCAGATTCGAATCATTAAAATTCACTTTCATCTGGTTAGAATTCCTTACAGACGAGCGTAATTCCCGCAAATTCCCGGAAATATCATTGATTTTCTCGGCATGAATGCTTTTTAATCTGGAAGTATTTTTTTCCGCATTATTACGCAGCGTGTTCATCATAATTCTCGCCACACCCGATCTTTCCTGTTTTCCCTTTCCTCTTGCATCGAGCTTTTGTTTTCGTTCCAACGTTTCACGCTCCTTTTCTTTTGCTTTTTTTAGTGCTCTTTCCTTAGCATGAATATCAT
>JAFAAJ010000131.1 GCA_023426625.1 Bacteroidota bacterium | reverse complement strand
GTCCACGAAAACGAGTGGGTTGCCCCTAAATGGATGCTTGAGGAACCAAGAACAGCCAAGGTTATAGATTACTTGGAGAGCGTTAGAACTGGGCGAACTGAGCCAATGGCTGAAGGCGGTTTTTCTTCGAATACAGCTCCTGTTTCATCTCCGACTGATCAATCCTCCACTAATACTTTAATACAATATGCTTCAGTAATGTCTGATGTGAAGGAGCTTCTGCAATATTTAAAAGATAATGGAATAGAGGCTTGGATGGTAGAAGATGCAGAAAATGGAAAAAGAATAAAAAGAACAATTAAAAAATTTGAAACAATAGAAACTCGTGCAGCCAGAAAATAACTTTCAAGATCTTCAAATATTTGAGGATCCAAAAATGAATAAATACTGCGATTTCGTTAGCAACCAGGTGATGGAAATTGTAGGTAAGCAGCCTCATTTAGTTGGGTCTGTAGCTCGAATGTTCACAGGAAGTCTTCCTGAGAATTATATGCCTAAAGATGTTGATTTTGCCATTGATAATATTTCCTTCAGGAAAATCCTGGCTTTTGGGAAATACAGAAAATTGTTTCCCTTTGCTAAAATGGTAGAGAAACGCCCAGAGAGATTTATCATTTATACTGATAAAAAAGTGATTGAACTGTGGAACTTTTTCTATAAAAATTATACTGAAGAGTTAAAATTTTACAATAATAAAATACCTTTTTTATGCCAATACGATTCAAAACAGTAGAATATTGCTGGTGGACTCCAAAATCTACTCAGGATCCATCTCCAACAGAGGTTTGTGTTGACCAGGTGACTCCTATCAGAGACTGGGCGGTAAATCCAAGCCAGATAACTGCTCCTGCTTGGACTGTAGGTGGACCTAATCCTTTACCTATTTCTGTGCAGATAATATTTCCTGAACTCCAGTATATCTATAACAACATAGGAAATTACCGATTCAAAATTAAAAAAATAATATCTGGGTCAGGAGTCGATTTTGTGAATGTGACAGCTCAAGGCTTGACAGGAAACGTTTTTGATGGTTTTAATATAGCAAATAAGACTATACAGATTAATTTTCAAAATATGGATAATCTGTCTGTAGGAACTCATGAACTACATCTAATTGTTGAAGCTTATGAAGTAAGTTCTGGAGGAGTTGAAACATTTAAAGAAGATTCAACTATTCAAAATGTGGCAATTCCAATTAAAATAACAGTATTATCAGGAAATGGTTTTAATACTGATAAAAATGTATATCAGCTTTATTTTAATAAGGCGGACAATTCTCTTTCAGGAGATGGTAAAATAATAGTGTATTCTTCTGATAATGTTATTACTAATGTCTCAGATCCATTTATTGATTTAATACAGACAGCCATGATTTCTGAACGATATTTGACATTTCAGAGCAATGCAGTCATGCAGGGAAAGCCAGTAGGGAATTATTCAGCTACAGTTACTATCACTAAGGGTACTCAAAGTAAAACAGTAACTGTTAATCTTCAGGTTATTAATGATACTACACAGTTTTATGTAGATCCGATATTTTTTTCCGTTTCTCTCCAGAAGAATTTTTCTGAAAGTAAGATTTTGACTGTTACAATTTCAAATCCAAATAATCTAGTTATTAGTGTCAATTTAAAGCCTTCGTTCATAGATTCAGCCGTGATTTCAGGGAATGTATTGACTATTGAAACAAATAATTCTGCTAATCTTTCTTTAGGAAATTATTCCGGAGATATCGTTTTGAAATCTGGCTCAGTAGAGAAAAATATTCATATAGACCTCACTGTTCTCGAAGGTATAAAACACGATTTTACAGGTGTCCCTTATTATTTTGCTAAAGAATCAAATAAAGTATTAATTAATAAGACTTCTTCATCTTCTGGTTACGTAAAAATGACTTTGAAAATGTATTTTAAAGGCTATGGAAAAGAATACCAGGAAGTACAGGATTATACTTACCCTTTCTTTCAGGGCTCTGCAGAAATATACCCTGGATCAGAAGTTCAAGATTTCTTTATAAAAGCAAAAGATTTTATTAGTTCTCAGGATCCGGTGTATGAATACAATCTTGCATTAGTGTCAATGGATTTTTTTGAAATGACACATGCTGATGTTGTTATTGCATCATATCAGCTTCAGAATATAATGTTTGCACCAGGAAAAAAACCTAAATGCTTCCCTTTTTTTACAGATTATCCTATTCGGAGCACTTACCCCGGAACTGTAATAAAAATAAGCCATGATATGCTTACTGAAAAGGCTGATGCAGGTCTATTGTATGATCAATATAATTATCCTGCCCCCCTTTTTATTAAGGGTCCAAATATCTATCAGTTTTCTTTTCCAAGGAATGAATTCCATTCGGATAAAAAAAATAAAATTATTGCAAGTAATATATTTCAATTTATCCCATTGCCGGAACGTGAAGATCTTGTTCATATAGAGTGGGAGAATCAGAATCTTGTTTTTGATTGGTTCACTGCAGTTGCCAAGGTTAAAAAAACGGCAGATATCGAAAACATTACCGGAGAAACGAACGAAAATAAAGAAGAAAAATTTGATAGCAGCTTGTCAAAACCGATCACAGTCAATACCGGATGGATTTTGGAAGAAGAGATTGATCTAATAACTGACTTGTTAATGTCCCGGTTGTGCTTTATTTACATTAAAGGCGAACGGTTTAAAGTTTTTCCAACCGGAAAGAAAAACGAACTGGCCGACTCGGACAACAATAAATTTTCAATGGATTTGGAATTTAAAATTATTATAGAAAAATAAAATTACCGCTCAGCTGAGCGGTTTTTTGTCCTTTATACAGACTTAGTAGTCTTTCATATTAGCAAAAAAAATATGAGAGATAAGTTTGTTGCTGATAATTTTGAGGTAGATCTTTCAGGATTAAGAACAAATTTTACTGAAGAAAACCCTCGCTTTAAAGACTCAATCTGGACTAAATATACTCTGCCGGTAGATATTAATTATGATAGAGATTTTTTGAGCAGAATAGGTCAGTATTCTTCTTTTAACAATATGAATCTTCCTAAGGTCCACGACGGTTATCATGTTTTTGAAGGGAAAACAATGAAGGGGAGCCTGACTTTTTCAGAATTTAAAAATAAAACAGCAAAAATACAGATTGACTCAGGGTTTGAAGAGTTGCCGAATTTCGATAAGAAATTATCAGAGCTGCCATTAGAAGTAAAGGAGGTTCCGGACATTTATGACCATGCAAGTGAAATAGTCAGTAAGAAATATCCTGAAACGAATTATAATTTCCCCAAAATTTACACAGATGAATTTGACCTTGAGAGTGAAGGTTGGAAATACTTTGATTCGTTTATCAATAACCGCGTAAAACCTTCTAATTCCCTAGTTAAAATTTTTCCAAGAAATGAGATCCAGGAAAACGCAAACGGATGGGACTGCATTAATAGAAACATAATTCATCCGGTTCCTTATCTACTTTACATTTTAAAACAGGGATTTATTGATGCCGGATTTATATTGGCTGGAGATATCCTTGATGATGAGCTTTTAAAACAGAGAGGTATTTTTTCAGCTGAGCATTATTTTACAATTGCAGATCAACAGTATCAAAAGGCCAATGTTTTTACCAACGAATTTTATGATAATCAGGATTATTTAGGCCAGCCGTTTGGAAAGTGGAAAAAAGAATTTACAATTGATGCTCCCGGAAAGTATAGATTAATCGGAAGTTGCTTCAATAATTTTGATGGTAACTGTACTCTTATAATAAAGAAGAATGGTGTCGCTATTAATAGCTTTGGAAGTGGGACAACAAGCCAAAGTTTTTCTTTTAATACGGTTATTGAAATCAATATTGCTGAAGCTGAAACTAAGCCTGTATTTACTTTTGAATATTTTGGGCATGTCTTTCCGGATCGTTTTAACAATGAGGGAGTAAACATAGGAATTGCAGATATTAATATCAATCCAATGAGGCAAAATACAGCTGAAGGAGATCCTATACCATTTGTGTTTAATTTCAATCGAGTCGATTTAAAAAAAGCAGTTCCGGATATGGTCTTCGGAGATTTGGTTAATATTATTAAAAACTGGAGAAATTATGACCTAACTTTTCAGAATGGGATTGCAACCATGAATAGGATTGTAATTGATAAGACCAAGGAGCCTGAAGACTTTAGAGAGTTTGAGATAGAAGATCCTTTCCGGAGCAGAAACGATAAACGATATTTTAACTTAAAGTTCCCTGAGATTGACGGCCTTGCGGTTGACAGTGTTTTTTTTGATGAAAACGGATATCAGCTCAATGCATCAACAATTCCAAAGGATTCTACTGAAATATCAATTAATGGATTTTGTCTACCTATAACAACATTCAGAGCTACGACTACCGTAAAAGCATTCCAGGAAAAAAATACATTGATGCTTGTATATTATGACGGGTTGGATATAAATGGTGATAACCATGCTAAGAACCCTGCAGGTCTTCATGGAAACGAATTTGCTGAATCAGTAAAGGAATGGTATTTGAACCGGCTCACAAATTTTACTTTCAGATGGACTTTTTCTGCCTTAAAATCAAAGATCAGGAAGTATAACATCCGTTCGGAAATATTTGCATATAATAAAAAACATTGGATTAAATCGTGGGTCAAAAATTCCATTTCAGATAAATATTATTCTATTGAGATTGAAACGGAGACATTTTAGGTAACGGTATTATGCCGTTACCTTAATCATCCAGTATAAATACACTGTCCATGCTTTCAGCTTTAACAATGTGTACATATTCCATTGTAGTCGTGATGTCACTGTGATCCATGATAATCTGCAAATCTTCAACTTTGCCACCTTTTCTTAAAAAATTGGTGGCAAAACTATGACGGGCTACGTGGAAATGCATTTTTTTCTTTATTCCACAAACATTCGCAATTTCTTTCAGCTCTCTATTGATATACTGAT
>JAFAAJ010000105.1 GCA_023426625.1 Bacteroidota bacterium | reverse complement strand
CTTATATGTTTGTAGCAGACCAGACTCCGCATTTTGCCCATGTTACTTACGGATTGGAGTTTTTAAACCAGAGAACGCCTGTTTTCATAGGATATGACCGTTTAGCGACCAAAATGGACCTGATCTTTATTTATTGTGAAATGAAGAAGGTAAAACGCGGTTATTATCAGGTTAATTACCACAGAATTTACCCTGATGGAGAAAAATTTGTGGAACATGAAGTCGTAAAGAAATTCCATAAACTTTTAGAAAATACGTTACACAAACGTCCCGATAACTATCTTTGGTCACACAGGAAATGGAAATACCAGGATTCCATCAAAAATTTTGACGCTGAAAAAATCTAGATCATGTCTGAAAAACTCGCTGTTGCAATCCTCAACTGGAATGGTAAAAACTGGCTTGAAAAGTTTCTTCCAAGCGTAATCCGGTATTCTGAAAATGCAGAAATCTATGTGATCGATAATCTTTCTACAGATAATTCCGTAGAGTTCTTGAAATCTCAGTTTCCATCAGTAAAAATCATCCTGAATGATAAGAATTACGGTTTTGCGGGTGGTTACAACGAAGGATTAAAGAAAATCAATGCAGAATATTACTGCCTGCTCAACTCGGATGTGGAAGTTACTGAAAACTGGATCAGCCCTGTTTTGGAGCTCTTTGAGGAACACTCAGAAATAGCAGCCATTCAGCCTAAGGTTTTATCATATCATAATCCTCGGCTCTTTGAGTTTGCCGGTGCAGCAGGAGGTCTTATCGACAATCTCGGTTATCCTTATTGCAGAGGACGTGTTTTTGATGATGTTGAAGAGGACAATGGACAATATGATGATGAGAAAGAAATTTTCTGGGCTTCCGGATGCTGTTTGTTTATTCGTTCAAAAGACTTTTGGGATCAGAAGGGTTTTGATGAAAGATTCTTTGCTCATCAGGAAGAAATTGACCTTTGTTGGCGGCTTATCAATTCTGGGAAAAGGATATTCTATACCGGAAGATCGACCATATATCATGTAGGAGGAGGGACATTGAATAAGCAAAGTCCTCAGAAAACCTATCTCAACATCAGGAATAATCTTTCTATGATGCTGAAAAACCTGCCTTTTCCTAAGCTTATATGGCTTATATTTTTCAGATTATGTTTAGATGGTGTTGCAGGGGTCTATTTTGGAATCAGGCAGGGATTTCCGCACCTTTGGGCTGTTGTAAGAGCACATTTTGGTTTTTATGGACAGGCAGTCGGAACTTGGAAGCTTCGACAACGTTATCAAAAAGAGAAATTTTACCAGTCAAAATGGCTGATCTTTAGACATTTCCTTTAATACTAAAAGTCATAGCATAAAGAATAGTATGCTCATTTCTATTTTTTAAATGCCTTAGTTTTACTCCAAAATTTATTATCATTTTCGCTAATACCTCCATGTAATTTTATATAATACATGATATTCAACCATTTAACAATAAAATATTTTATAAAAAAAGTGAATTAATTAATAAAAATTCTATATTTACGCGCCAATTAAAAATATTAATTATTAAAGATAGTCTAGTGAGAATGTATAACATAACAGAGCAACTCAAAGATACAGGATTCAGTATCAACCGATTAGATTACATAATAAAAAGAAATAACAACAACAGAACTCTTAATACTTTAACGTATTACTGTATATATATTGTGCTTCAGGATCTGGAAATAGAGGTTGAAAATGTTCCTCACTATATAAAAGGGGGAAATGTTGTCTTTATTGGTCCTCAAAAAAGCATCACAATTGGAGAATTTTCTGGTACAAATCTTTTTGCCATTGCATTTTCTCCATGCTTTTATGAAAGATCTACCAAAGACAGTATGTTTCTTAATTCCCAGCTTTTCTATAATTATAATTCTGACATCTTCGTAGCTCCGTTTTATAACAAGGACGAAATGAGAGTAGTTTTTCTGGAAAGAATGGAAAGTTTCAGGTTAAAGGATAAAAGTCTATACCTGACTGCTGCTCACAATGCGATAGAGAGACTGATGCTTGATGCTTTTTTGCATATTCCGGTTGAGGAAATGGAAAACGATTATAAATTTGAATACCTATACGTGGTAAATAAGTTTAAGGTTCTTTTACAGAGAGATTATAAAATTGCCAAGAAAGTATCCTATTATGCCAGCGAACTTAATGTCACACCAAGGAAACTCACTGAGATGACTGAGTACATTATGAAGAAATCTGCCAAGCAAATTATTATCGAAAAACTAGTCAGTGAGTTCGAAAAAGCTATTCATTTCACCAACCTTACTATTTCCGAAATTTCTTATGAACTGGGTTTCAGTGATGAAGGAAATTTCAGCAATTTCATCAAAAAGCATACCGGAAAAAATCCCTCAGAGATGAGATAAGTAATCAAAAATTTAGTATATTTACCTAAGTAGTGATATAAACTTAGGGATCTATGCTAATCAGATTTTTAGTTATAACTTTCATCTTTGCCTTTACTGCGGCTTTCGCACAGGCTACTGATGGGGTGCGGCTAAATATCAACTTACATCCCGTACAAACTCTCCTTATAGATAATTCATTAGCTTCTTCTACAGCAAAAAAAGAATCTTCCGAATACATTACTGTATCCAGTCTTTCCGGCTTCGAAATTAAGGTCAAAAGCGAGCCATACAACAGTAATGAGGAATCTGCACAAAGCAATAAATGCAATAATGAATTTAACCTTATTGATGCTTCAAGAGGTGCTATGCATAAAAAATATAAAGTCAAAAAAAGTATGGAAAGCATAATGAAAACATCAGGATGTAATATATCTCCGAATAACTTATTAGTTTTTACTATTATTTCACAATAAATTTTATTTGACTATAAAAAATCAATATGCAAAGCATAATATTTCAGTAAAAAAAATATTTCCACTTTTTTACTAAACTTTTATTAATTAAAGAAAGTTAATAATTATTTCATTTTATTTTTACATTTACTACTACACAATAGAATATTATATTATTTTATCATAAAATACAAAAGATTTTCATCAAATCCGTTTTCGTCAAAATTTACAATTTTTTTGTAATTTTTCACAACAGAGCAATTGAACTTACTGTATAATTTTGCAGTAGAAAATAAACACACAACAAAAAAACATTTCGACTATGAAAAAATGTATTATCGCTTCTTTTGCTTTACTAGGATTTGTAACACTTAGCGCTCAACAAAATGTAACATTAAATGTTAGATTGAAGCCAATCCAAACTCTTGTTGTAAATAACGCACAAAAAATAGTTAACTTGAACTATGTAACAAAAGATGATTATACAAACGGGGTTTCTTCTGAAAATACAGATCACTTGAGCATCTATAGTACAGGAGGATTCCAGGTAAAAGTAAAAAGTGCTAATTCAGCTTTACAAAATGGGGGTAAAAACATCCAAGCAAACACAATTCAGATTATTCCAAGTGCTGGGACTGATGCTGTAAACGGAGCTCAATATGCACAAAACGTACAACTATCTGCTAACGAAACTACGTTAGTAACTTCCACAAACGGTGGTGTAGACAAAAAAATAAGTATTACGTA
Source organism: Bacteroidota bacterium (assembly GCA_023426625.1). Lineage (GTDB taxonomy): Bacteria > Bacteroidota > Bacteroidia > Flavobacteriales > Weeksellaceae > Chryseobacterium. The sequence continues at coordinate 12,984 of JAFAAJ010000105.1, read as the reverse complement.
TAAGGGTGCTGGTGCCAATGCATATCTGGACAATTATATTGCTGGCCAGGATCCAACAGTTTATACTACAGAATTAACATATACTATTGTTTCACAATAATATAACCATAATTCATTAGGAATAAGTGTTGTGATAGTATAATATTGCAACACTTGTTTTTTGTCTACCATTTAATTTTCTGCAATGAAAAAGCTGTTCTTCACTTTTCTATTCGCTGTCTGTTCTTATTTTTCAGGGGGATACGCTCAAACAGGAGTTTCTGTTTCACCTCCGAGAGTTTATTTCGAGTCAGACAGGGGAAACAGTAATACCCAAACGGTAACAGTAACCAATGTAAGTACAAAAAATTCTCTGGATTTTGCGGTAACTCTGGGAGACTGGGAATATGACAATAAAGGGGAAAATCTGATGTACACAGCGAATACGCTACCTTCTTCCTGCACAAGTTGGATCACCATAAAAAAGGAGGATAATTATTTTACATTAGCACCAGGAGAGAGAAAAGATATCGATGTAACAATCACAGTACCTAATAAACTTTCTGATAAATCCGTATCTACGGCTATTTTATATGTCAGTCAAATGAATCCTGTGGATGATGTTGACAGCAAAGGAGCGAATATAAAAGTAAGTATCCGTTCAGGAATAAAACTTTTCCATAAGCTTCCTTCTGCTAAAACCAAGAAGCTTGAAATAGAAAACCTGGTTTACAATAAATCCAATAAAACGCTTGATCTATTCTTTGAAAACAAAGGGGATGTATGGGCAGACGGAAAGGTTTATACTGATCTTGTGAACACCCAAAACGGAAAAAAGGTTTCCCTGGAGGCAATTATTTTTTATACCATGCCGGGAAATAAAAGAGAAATGAACATTAGTCTTCCTAATACACTTGAGAAAGGAAATTATACCGCTTCGGTAATGCTTGATTGCGAAAATGACAATTTGGAAATAGGAGAACTTAACTTCACGTATGAATAGTAAATTCAGTTTCATTTTACTGATTGTTTTCGTTAAAAGTTTTGCGCAGGTTACATACAGTTCATGGATCAATAGTTACCTGCAGATCAACTCATATAATGGGAATACCAATCCTGATGCGTATACCCTTACCTTGGCAGGTAACGGGAATATCAACGTTCCTTACTGGAGAGTATCTGTAAGGTTAAAGCAACCTATCACCGCTAATTCCGGTAACTATATTCTTCCGGCTATTAAAATTTCTTTCCAACCGGTTTCAACTTCCGGTCAGGCTTATCCTAATCCTATTCCTTCAGTCTCTCAAATCGGAGTTCCGCTGAATGTATTTTTGCAGGAAGGCCCAGAAGTTTTTTTAGTACCACAATCCAACGCTGCTCTGTATAATCAGCCTGCAAGTATAAACGGTTATTATGAACTTCAGCTAAAATTTAGCATGCATATAATGGGGGGAGCTTATTTGGGAAACTATCCGTCATGGATTACTTTCACTGCCCCGTTGCAATTTACGGCATACGACCAATATAACAATATTATTGGTAAGGCGGATCATAACTTTCAGTTTCAGATCGGTAAGCTTTCGGGAACTCCAACGGACCCTCCTGAAATGTCTTTGAAATTTGAAGCAAATGCAGTAAACGGTACATTAGAGTTTAAAAGCATGACAGATTATATCAATGGCGTTAGTGCAACCTATCCCAGCGCATTAATCATCAGTAGCAATACCAATTATCAGATTAAACTAAAGTCCCTTCAGTCTCAGTTTGTATCCCTTGCAGGAAACACAATTCCTTTGGATGCGGTAAAACTGAAACTAAATCCTGTGTCACAAACCACAGGCACGGTATATTCCGTTTCGTTAAGCTCTTCACCACAGCTTATAGCCACAGGAAATTCCACTCAGGGGACCAATGTTTATTATGATATCAACTATTTTACAAATCCTAATGATACCCGGTTTATTGATGCGAAATCAGAAGAATACACGACTACCATTCAGTACGTGATAACACCACAATAAATCCAGAATGCTTACAGAACTCTTCAAAAAAATATTTTTTGTTTTTTTGATTCCATTATCCTTTATTCTGATGTCCGCACAGGATCATCACAGAGTAAGCATGGAAATCCGCAATGAGTCTCAGGCGCTGAAAAGCAATATTATAGACCTGATTTTAGTGGTAAAGAATCAGGAAACAACAGCTCCTTTCGAAGGAAATATTAATATTAAAGTCCCTGCCGGCTTCAGAACTATTTCCAATGCTACCATCAAACTCAATTTAAAACCAGGTGAAAATGTGTTTTTACCGGTAAAAATTCTGGTCAGTAACGATGCCGCATCCGGAGAAGCTCAGCTTCTATTCAATCTTAATGACAGTCAGGGCAAAATGATTACACAAGAAATACTGAATCATACTGTTGCTGAAAACAATAGCCTGAGAATAATTCCGGAAAACACTCTGATCCACATCAACAATACTACGGATTCCATCGAAGTAAGGGCAAGGGTTTCCAATTTGGGAAATAAAAAGCAACACGTGACAGTTGTTTTTAAAATTCCGGAAGCAGCACAGGAAAACTTTTTCGTTGAGCAGAAAGGAAATATAGGGATACATCGGGATTCTGTGTTTGTCTTCCGATTTATGCCTTCAAGCAAGATCATAAAGAGTTCTCAGTTCATTGTTAATATTGTAGGCTTCAGAGAGCCTGATAAAGAAATTTTTGGGAACTCCAGCGTTTCCATTCAGAATGTTTCTTCCGTACAGCAATATCAGGATTTACAGTTCAATCCTTTCTCAAATTATACTAAAAACAGTATCACAGCCAGCTACCGAAGTGTCGGCAATAATATTGATATGTATCAGCTGATCGGTTCCGGGGGATTTAATCTTCCTTCCGGATATATTTTCATGAGAGGAAATATTTATACCATCAACAAACAGGGTACTCCGATTGTAAATAACACTTATGTTTCCTATCACCGGGAAAAAAGCGAATATACCTTAGGGAACATCAATAAAATGATGGAAATGCCCTTATTTGGGAGGGGTGCAGAATATGTCTATACCTCTTCAGACAAAGACAAAAAATTGGAAGCAGGATTTGTTGATCAAACCTTCAGTTTGGTCGAGACCAATTCTTTTCTTCAGAATGGTTACGGGTTTTATGCAAGAGGAATACTCGGTGCACAGAATGCCACAGAAAATATGTCTGGAACATATATTTTCAGGGAAGATAAATATGATCAGTCCAAACACCATGTTTTCGGGGCAGATGTCAACCATACTTTCAATGAGTCCTGGAGGATTTATACTAAAATGTATGGTGGATTAAGCGTCTACGAAAGTATCGATAAAATCAAGCCTTCTCTTGCCGCAGAATCTCAATATTCAGGGTTAATTGAAAAGGTAAATCTTAACGGAAATTATTTCTACAGCACTGACTATTTTCCCGGGAACCGAAGAGGCTTGCTTCTCGTACAACAGAATTTTTCGCGAAGTATTTTCAAAGATTATTTTTTGTTTGCCAATGTAACGGTCTCTAATTTTTCTCCGAAGTTCTACTTCTTCAACAACGATATCAAAGCCAATAATACCCGTCTGGATATTGGCTTGAATTTCCCTAAAAAAGGTAACTTCAGTTTTGGTGTGGGCTATCAATATCAAGGCGAACGATCGAACAGCTACAATACTTTCTTTGGTCTTCCCGGAAGTAAAGATTTAAAACAAATGACGGCCCGAAGATTTACGGAATATACAAGTTGGATGAGTCCCAATAAGAAACACTCTTCCATGCTGAGTATAGAAGCAGGATGGGTAGATTATCCCGATTTCGATCAGCCGGAATACCAGATGAAGATTAGTGGAAATTATAATTATAAATGGTTTAATTTCAATTATATTTACCAGTACGGAAGTTATTTCCTGTCTGAATATGCTTTCTCTAAAATGCTTAATGCGGATTTTCCTTATAAAAAATTATCCCTCTCTTCATTTTTTAATAAAAACTTTTTTAAGGATAAGGTAAGTGTGGCTGCCGGTTTGGCGTACACAGATGATTCATTATATGGCAAGTCTCCATCCTGTTTTGTGAATTTAAAATACAACAGGGAACGATACGGATTCTTTGTGAATTCTTCATGGTATAATTACTCCTCGAATAATTTAAACAACAATCTTTTCACCATCGAAGCAGGTATTAATGTTAATCTGCAGCCTAAAACACTGGATAAAGGTAAAAAATCGAATTTAACCGCATTTGTTTATTATGACAGAAATAATAACAACACTTTCGATGAAGGCGACACTCCAGCGGCAGATTACCTGATCATGATCAATACGATCTCCTTCAAGACCGATAGTGACGGAAACATCGTCTATAAAAAGATTCCTTATGGAAAATATTCTTTAAAACAGGTGATCCAGCAAGGATGGTACTATACAGAAGATGAGTTTGAAGTTGATAATCATAATTATCATATAGAAGTACCTCTTCACCAGAACGGAACTGTGCACGGAAAAATTTCTTACGATTTTAATGCTAAAACTTCGTTGGAGTTTGCTCCTAAAATCGAAGGTATTGTATTCAACGTTTACCAGAATGATAAGCTTATCCAACGTATTTTTACGGATGACAATGGTGAATTCATTTCCTTCCTTCCTTCAGGGAAATACAGAATCGGTCTTAATGCCAGTTCACTGCCTTCCAATACACATTGTGAGCAAACTTATACGGATATAGAAGTTCAGGCTGGAAAAATCACGCAATCCGAACCGTTTATCATAAAGGTAAAAGAAAAAAACATCCGTGTTAAAAAATTCGGAGACGGAAAAAACACAGGAAATTAAACGTAAATTTGCATAGTAATATTTCCTTTAATAGCTTAAATAAATGGATTTCTGTGCATTAGATTTTGAAACTGCCACCCACGAGAGAAGTTCTGCCTGTGAACTGGGAGTATGTATTGTACAGGACTCCAAAATTGTAGAAACCAAAACATGGCTCATCAAACCTCCAAGTTTCCCCTATTTCAATCCGTATAATATGGACATTCACGGGATATCTCCGGAAGATGTGAAAGACGCTCCCACTTTCGATGAAATATGGTATGAAGTGGAAGAAATGATGTACGGCACATTGATGATCGCTCATAATGCAGGTTTTGATGCGGGAGTTTTAAGAGGTTGCCTGGATCATTACGGAATGTTTACCCCAAAGCTGAACTATCTTTGCAGCATTCAGCTTGCCAAGAAATCATGGAATTATTTACCTAAATACGGCTTGAAACATCTCGCAGAATACCATCAGATCGAGTTTAAACATCACAGAGCCGGAGACGATGCAGAAGCATGTGCAAAGATCTCTTTACTTGCCTTTGAGAAGCTGTTCTTAACCAGTAATGAAGAAGTACAGGAGATGATGAAACTGAAGATCAAAAAGCTTTAGTCCAAATTTCACAAATCGGTACCGATCGTTATAAAAAATTGTAAAGTTATTTCATAAGCATATTGTGTTTAATTGCTTAAAATTGCTGACAACAGATTGAATTTAGGAATATCAATCTCAAAACTTTCCTGAGTATCCATATTCTTTACCAGATATTTTCCACCCATATTTCCTGCTCCGGAACGCAGCATAACGTTGGAGAAGTAATTAAAACTATCACCGGGAGCTATTTCAGGCGTTAATCCTATCACGCCGTCTCCGATGATCTCTGTATAGCCAAATCCTACGTCAAAAATCAGCCATTTTCTTTTCAATATTTTAATAGGGAAATCACCTTCATTCTCTATCAGAATACTATACTTGAAAACGTAACGGTTTTCAGAAGGGTAGCTATTCTTACTATCATATTCAGGAACTACTGAAACTTTGATATTAGAAGTAATTTTTGAGAACATCATTTTGGTATTTGATCAAATATATACAAAAATCCCGCCTTTTTGAGGCGAGATTATAAAGTATATTATAATTCATTGAAAATTTATAATTCCAAAGCTTTTCTTTCGTCACCTCCCATTAATACTTCAACAGGATTGTCGATACCTTCTTTCACAGCAACCAGGAATCCTACAGATTCTCTACCGTCGATAATTCTGTGGTCATAAGACATTGCCACATACATCATCGGACGAATAACTACCTGTCCGTCAACAGCAACCGGTCTCTGGATAATGTTGTGCATTCCTAAGATTGCAGATTGCGGCGGGTTGATGATTGGTGTAGACAACATAGATCCGAATACTCCACCGTTTGTAATTGTGAATGTCCCTCCTGTCATTTCATCAACCGTAATTTTACCGTCTCTTACTCTGTCTGCAAGGTTTTTGATGTTTGCTTCTACTCCTCTGAAAGACATTGTTTCTGCATTTCTCAATACAGGAACCATCAATCCTTTAGGACCTGAAACCGCAATTGAAATATCGCAGAAATCATAGTTGATTTTGAAATCACCATCAATAGATGCATTTACATCCGGATACATCTGTAATGCTCTTGTTACCGCTTTCGTGAAGAAAGACATGAAACCAAGGCTTACTCCATGTTTCTGAGCAAATTCATCTTTATATTGTTTTCTGATTCTGAAGATCTCAGACATATCTACTTCGTTGAAAGTAGTCAGCATAGCTGTTTCATTTTTCACAGAAACTAATCTTGCAGCCAGTTTTCTTCTAAGAACAGAAAGTTTAGTTGTTGTTGTAGATCTTGATCCTGTAGCCGTTAATGGACTTCCACCCATTGCCGGAACAGCAGCCAGTTCAGCATCAGTTTTAGTGATTCTTCCGTCTCTTCCGCTTCCTGAAACCTGTCCTGCATCGATTCCTTTTTCGTCAAGGATCTTTTTAGCAGCAGGAGAAGGTGCTCCGGTTGCGTATGTCTGAGTAGCAGCAGCTGGTTGAGCTGGTTTTGGAGCTTCTTGCTTAGCCGGTTCAGCCGCTTTCGGAGCCTCTTGTTTTGGAGCTTCCGCAGCAGGTGCAGCACCTTCTGGTTTAACAGCCCCCATATCAATTAAACAAACTACCTGACCTACTTGCACTACATCTCCTTCTTCAGCTTTTAAAGTAATAACACCACTTTCTTCAGCAGGCAATTCAAGAGTTGCTTTGTCTGAGTCTACCTCAGCGATTGGTTGATCTTTTTCTACATAATCACCATCTTTTACAAGCCAAGTTGCAATTTCAACTTCTGTAATGGATTCGCCCGGTGAAGGAACTTTCATTTCTAAAACTGACATATCGTATTTTTTATTTTTTTATTAATTATTATTTAAAATTAGGCTGTTACAGGTCTTTTTACAGGTGCATCATTTCTGTCGAACACTCTGTTGATCACTGCATTTTGGTTTTTCTCGAACATTTTGTGACTACCCGGAGCCGGAGCACCGCTTGGTACCGGAGCAATCACCTGGATTCCTGTATCTCTGAAGTTTCTTAGGATATAAGACCAAGCTCCCATATTTTCCGGTTCTTCCTGAGCCCAAACTAATTCTTTTCTGTTCCCGTACTTGCTAAAGATCGCTTCAATAGCATCTGTCTGAAGCGGATACAGCTGCTCAAATCTTACTAATGCAATATTTTCAGCGTTCAATTCTTCTTTCTTAGCTAATAATTCAAAGTAAAGCTTACCTGAACATAATACTAATTTTTCTACTTTTTTAGGATCAGCAGTAGGATCGTCCAAGATCGGCTGGAATGAACCGTTTGCGAAATCTTCTAATGGAGAAACCACTTTAGGATGTCTTAATAACGATTTAGGACTCATTACCACCAATGGTTTTCTGAACGCCCATTTCAACTGTCTTCTTAATAAGTGGAAATAGTTTGCAGGCGAAGTAATGTTGGCAACAACCATGTTTTCATTTGCACAAAGCGTTAAGAATCTCTCCAATCTTGCTGAAGAGTGTTCCGCACCCTGTCCTTCCGAACCGTGAGGTAACAACATCACCAATCCGTCCTGAATTTTCCATTTTTCTTCGGCAGCCGCTAAATATTGGTCAACAATAATCTGTGCACCATTTACGAAGTCTCCGAACTGAGCTTCCCAGATCGTTAATGTATTAGGTGAAGCCATTGCATATCCGTAATCGAATCCTAATACCCCATATTCTGAAAGGTGAGAGTTGTACACATCGAATCTGTTTTCAGATACATGTCTCAACGGGATATATTCTTCTTCTGTATCTTCTGTTTTTACAACCGCATGTCTGTGAGAGAAGGTTCCTCTTTCTACATCTTCTCCGGAAATTCTTACGTTGTGACCTTCAGTAAGCAATGTAGCGTAAGCTAACCATTCTCCTAACGCCCAGTCTAATGAATTGGCCTCGATCGCTTTGATACGGTTATCAAATAGTCTTGTAATTTTATTGATGAACTTTTTATCAGCCGGAAGTGTTGACATTTTAATAGCCAGCTCTTTCAGTGTAGCAAGGTCATATTTCGTATCAACAGGCAACTGAACGGCACCTCTTTTTCCGATCGGATAATTGGTCCAGTCTTCAGCCATGAATACATCCATTGCATTTTTTTCGATCTCTTTGGAAGCATCAAAGTCCTTATCTAAAAGTGCTTTGAATTCCGTTTCCATTGTCTTAAGGATATCATTGGAAACTACGCTGTCCTGAATCAACTGTTCTTTGTAGATCTCTCTTGGATTTGGATGTTTAGAGATCGTTTTGTATAAGTTAGGCTGAGTGAATCTTGGTTCATCCCCTTCGTTATGACCATATTTTCTGTATCCTAAAAGATCGATATAAACATCTTTTCCGAATTTAGCTCTGAAATCTGCAGCAAAATGGATCGCATGAACTACTGCTTCAGCGTCATCAGCATTTACGTGCATTACAGGAGATTCTGTAACTTTTGCAATGTCTGTACAGTATGTTGATGATCTTGCATCAATATAGTTGGTTGTAAATGAAACCTGGTTGTTTACTACAATGTGAACGGTTCCACCTGTTCTGTAACCCTCCAGTGTCATCATCTGTGCAACTTCGTAAGCAATACCCTGTCCTGCAATAGCACCGTCACCGTGGATTACGATCGGTAAAATTTTAGAGAAATCTCCTTTATATTTATCGTCTACTTTTGCACGGCAGATCCCTTCTACAAGGGCTGCAACGGTTTCAAGGTGTGACGGGTTCGGAGTAAGATTGATAGAAACTTCTTCTCCTGACGCTGTTTTTATTTTTTTAGATGATCCCAAGTGATATTTAACGTCTCCTGAGAATACATCTTCTTCAAATTCTTTTCCCTCAAATTCTGAGAAGATCTGCTTATAAGATTTTCCGAAAATATTAGATAATACATTCAGTCTTCCTCTGTGAGCCATTCCCAAAACAACTTCATTCACTCCCAATTGAGAAGATCTGCTGATCAGCTGGTCTAAAGCCGGGATCAGAGTCTCGCCTCCTTCCAATGAGAATCTTTTCTGTCCTACAAATTTTGTATGAAGATAGTTTTCAAACGCAACAGCCTGATTCAATTTCAGTAATATCTCAGTTTTTTCATTAGCTGAAAGGCTTGGATGGTTTTCATTTACCTGAAGCCATTTTTTAATGAAATCTTTTTCCTCAACATTGTTGATGTGCATATATTCAACACCGATAGAATCGCAATAGATATTTTCGAGATGAACGATAAGATCCTTCAATGTTGCAGGTTCTTTCATTCCTGTTTCTACCGCACAGCTGAATTTGGTATTCAGATCTTCCTTACTCAGACCGAAGTTCTCAATGTCTAAAGTAGGTGTATAATGTCTTCTTTCTCTAACCGGATTTGTTTTTGTGAACAAATGACCTCTGGTTCTGTACGCCTCAATAAGATTAACAACCTTAAATTCTTTCTTGATATGCTCAGGAACTTCTCCATTGGATACGGCCTGAGAAATTTGCTGTGCAGCAGGAGCCGCCTTAGCAGAAGCTTGGATATATTGAATGCTATCATCATCCGAATAGTTCTCCAAAGCAAAATCAAAGCCTTGGAAGAATGCTTTCCATGATGGTTCTAGCGAGTCCGGGAATTTTAAGTACTGTTGGTATAAATCCTCAATTAACTGAGAATGAGCTGCGTTTAGGAATGAAAATCTGTCCATTATTACAGTTTATCTATTATTAAAATTTATTTGTAGAATTAATCTCCAAATTTAATAAAAAAAACCGACTTGGGACAGCCTATATCCGTTAAAAAAATTATAAACGAGATAAATATCAGGAATTTACTTAAACACCGTTAAAGACAGCTTCACGTTTACATCCTGACCGTCAACCGGACGCTCGATAAATGTCTGTTGAACATCTCCGTAACGCATCTCGTCATTTTTAGCTTTCTGGATGAGCTGCTGGATCGCTTTTACCCTTCCTGCGTATGTTCCTTTATAGTATAAAACATAGTTTTGGCTAGAATTCACAGTTCTGAAACTGAAATTATTATCTGTAATTCCCATTTTTTTGGATAAAGGAATTCCAAGGAAATAGGAAACTTCTTTGTCTTTATAATTATCGGCATCCGTAATCAGCATAGGGTAACCGAATTCATCATCTTTCTTCCCGAGATCCATTGTAACATAGTTATACACTTTGTTGTAATTCATCACGATGTTTCTGTATAATGCATCTTTTTTGTTGGAAGTACTTACATTGATCCCCAAAAGCAGTTTTTCCTCTTCATTTTCCACCATAAGACTGTCATATTTAATAGCAGCCAACTGGTTGTCTTTTTCCACTTTATTCCCGAGGACATTTTTAAGGTTCACCATACTTTTGTCAATATTCTCTGCAAAACGGTCTTCTGTCCAAAAATTTTTAACCCTGCTTAAAACAGAAAGCTTCGGGGTATGAACATACCACGTAATTTTTGTTCTCTCTGCAGAAACCGCCTTGAATTTAACATCCACTAACGTAGGATTTTCATTTCTGTTCTCAAAAAGCTGATATCTTAATGTCCTGTTCGGATTTTCATAACGGATGAACATCTCTCCTTCAGTTCCGTTCCTTGGGTCTTCATAACTGATCGCACTTCCCTTCCCTTCATAAGGAGTATAATAATCAATATCTATAGATTGGGAACTTGTGAAGAAATTGTTCCAGCGGGTAAAATTCTGCAGGTTATTGAATTGTGAAAATACTTTATCTACGGGATAATCTATTTCTTTTTCAATCTGAAAGTTTTTACTTTCATCCACAAAATAATACATGGAAAGTGCATAGGCACCTACCAGAATCAGAACAATTACAGTGAAAATCTTCATGAAACGCATCGCACAAAAGTAATACAAATAAAAAAAGTGACCAACATACTGATCACTCTAGTTTTATGTTAATTTTTAAAATAAATGATTTTTGCGTTTATTAGCCAATGTGTGTTCCCGCAGGAAGCACGGCTCCTTTTTTCACCACCACAATACCGTCCTGAACAGAATGCGTTCCATAGTCTCCATCCGGAATGTGTTTCCCTCCTATGATCCTTACATTGTCTCCGATATAACAGTTCTTATCCAAAATAGCTTTTTCAATGTAACAGTATTTTCCGATTCCCATATTAGGAAGTCTGTTTCTGTCGTTCATCACGATTTCTGCAGTATTTTGATAGAAATCGGAACCCATCACGTAAGAATTTACAATGGTGCTTCCCTTGTCTATTCTGGTCCTGTTTCCAATCACTGAATTTTCGATCTTATCTGCCATAATGATACATCCATCTCCAAAAACAGCCTTACTTACGTATGATCCGTTAATTTTAGATGGCGGAAGCATTCTCGCTCTTGTATAGATCGGTGAAGAAGAGAACAGATTGAACTGCGGGAAGTCCTGACACAGATCCAGATTGGCTTCATAGAATGATTCAATGGTTCCTATATCCGTCCAATATCCTTCATACTGATAACTTAACGTTGTATACTTTCCTATTGAACTTGGAATGATATCTTTTCCGAAATCGTCTCCTGCTCCATCTTCAAACATTTTTTTAAGAATATTCTTAGTGAAGATATAGATTCCCATTGAAGCCAGAAATTCTTTACCTTTCATTTTATTTTCATCGGAAACTTCAGATTTCAGACCATCGAGCATATCATATCCCGGTTTTTCTACGAATGAGGTAATATTTCCGTCATCATCAGATTTCAGAATTCCGAATCCGGTAGCATCTTTAGCATTTACGGGAATGGTAGCAATGGTCACATCGCCTCCGTTTTTGATATGAAAATCCAGCATTTCCCTGAAATCCATCTGATAGAGCTGATCCCCGGAAAGAATGAGGATATAATCATAATCATATTTTTCCAGGTGCTTCATGGATTGACGAACTGCATCTGCCGTTCCCTGATACCAACTGTCGTTTTCCACATTCTGCTCAGCAGCCAGAATATCCACGAATCCTTTACTAAAAATATCAAAGTGATAGGAGTTTTTAATGTGTGAGTTCAGAGATGCCGAATTGAACTGTGTTAAAACCAGAATTTTGTTCATTCCTGAGTTAAGACAATTGGAAATCGGAATATCTACCAACCTGTATTTTCCGGCGATGGGAACAGCCGGTTTCGACCTTGTATAGGTTAAAGGGAAAAGCCTCGTTCCTCTACCTCCTCCTAAAACAATGGATATGACATTGCGCTTCATAATTATTTGTATTTTTATCTTTCTTGTTAGTATTATTTTATCTGATCCGCTTTATTCTCATTCATTTTTCTTTGCGTTGGCAATCTGAGATTCCAGGCGGTCTATTTCTTTCTGAACTGTTTGCCTGTCGTTTTTGAAGATTCTCCAGTTTAACTTGTTTTTTATCAATTTCTTTCTGAACCTTCTCTTTATTTTCAGTCTGATCCAATTTGTTTTTACCTGCCAGAATTTCGGCTTCAAGCTTTTTTGCTTTTTCTTCAATTCTGCTTAGGTACTGCTTATTGAGCTTAAGTTTATTTTCATCGGAAGCCAACATCCTTTTCTGGTTTTTCAACTGAAATTGAATAGCTCTCTGCTGTTCTTCCATTCTCATCTGCTGATTGTGCTGCAT
>JAFAAJ010000066.1 GCA_023426625.1 Bacteroidota bacterium | reverse complement strand
AGAAAAAGCTTTGGCTAAAAAATGCGATGAACTGTGGAAAGGTATTCAGTGGAACTGGTACACCAAAGGAGGAGAAAAAGTATTATACTGGCACTGGTCTCCGGAATATCAATGGGAAATGAATTTTCCGCTGGAAGGATATAACGAATGTCTGATCACTTACATTTTAGCCGCTTCATCACCTACCTATTCCATTGATGCGGAAACCTATTATAAAGGTTGGACAAGAAACGGAACTTACCTTTCAGATAAAACAAAATACGGATTGCCGTTATATGTAAAACATAACGGGGCACAGGAATACGGAGGACCTCTATTCTGGGCACATTATTCCTATATTGGATTGGATCCTACAGGATTGTCCGACAAACTCGTGAAAAATTACTTTGACCTGAATAAAAATCATGTGCTTATCGACTATAAATACTGTGTGGAAAATCCTAAAGAATGGAAAGGTTATGGACCAAACTATTGGGGATTAACGGCAAGTTATACTAGAAATAAAACCGGAGGAACAGGCTATACTGCACACATGCCTACCAATGATAACGGGGTGGTAACACCAACGGCTGCTCTGAGTAGTTTCCCATATACTCCGAAAGAATCTATGGATTTCCTTAGATTTCTTTATACACAAAAACCTGAATTTATAGGATCTGCAGGACCTTTTGATGCGACTTCGGTGCATTATGACAACTGGTTTACGCCAAGATATCTGGCAATCGATCAGGGAACCATTGCTCCGATGATTGAAAATTACAGAACCGGTTTCCTTTGGAAATTATTCATGAATGCACCCGAAATCAAGCAGGGGTTGAAAAAACTAAGTTTCCAGTCAGAAAAATATGGAATAAAATAATCTGTAGTTCTCAATAGGAAAGGGTTTTAATACGTTCAATATATAAGCATGAATTCATTGGCTTTAGCCAAAACATAAAATCAGAATATGAAAAACAGATTGAAATATTTACCACTTTTATTTCTGCCCCTGACATTCAATCTGAATGCTCAGGAAATAAAAGCTGAACTGAATAAAGAAGTAAAAAAAATTGAAAAAATATCCTATATATTGGATTATCCTCAAAATGCCAAGGGAAATGTTCCTCTGATCCTGTTTCTTCACGGTTCAGGAGAGCGGGGAAGCAATCTTGATATGGTAAAAGCTCACAGTCCGTTCACTTACAAGAGTCTTATTAAAGAACCGGTTGCCATTTTGGCTCCGCAATGTCCGGCGAATACCTGGTGGAATACTGAGACTGTTTACCAACTGTTAAAGGAAATCCAGTCAAAATATAAGATAGATGCCTCAAGGATTTACCTTACAGGTTTGTCAATGGGAGGTTGGGGAACATGGAAACTCGCTATGGAACATCCTGAAATGTTTGCAGCAGTAGCGCCGGTTTGCGCACCAGCGGATCGTGTGATGGAAGCCAATATATCGCAGTTTAAAAACCTACCTATCAAAATTTTCCATGGTGGAAATGACGATATCGTTTCACCGATCAATTCCATCAATATGTATCAGGCTTTGAAAAAAGTCAATCAGAATGTAACATTGACTATTTTTCCCGATGATAACCACAATTCCTGGGATTCTACTTATTCTAATCCCGGGTTTTATGAATGGATGCTTAAGCAAAGGAAAAATTAAATAAGGAATATTCTGTCAACAAAAACGTATATTTAATTGTTGAAAAAGTTTATTTTCTCATAATGAGAAAATAATAATACATTTGTAAAAAATAAAGACTAAACTATATGAAGAAGATCATACTAATAGCAACTTTAGCACTTTCACCTGTATTTTCTGCACAGGAAATGGTGAACAAACCCGTTCAGTCTTATCAGACCACTCAGTATCAGACCAAAAGAAAGGCTTTTGTGGATAATCTTTTATCTAAAATGACTTTAGATGAAAAAATCGGTCAGCTGAACTTACCAACTTCCGGGGACTTTACGACAGGGCAGGCTCAAAGCTCAGATATAGGAAAAAAAGTAGAACAAGGTTTAGTAGGAGGATTATTCAATATAAAAGGAGCGGATAAGATCAGGGCTGTTCAGAAAGTAGCCGTGGAAAAAAGCCGTCTCAAAATTCCTTTGATTTTTGGAATGGATGTGATCCACGGATATGAAACCACTTTTCCGATTCCTTTAGGATTAGCCGCATCATGGGACATGAACCTTATACAACAATCTGCAAGAGTAGCGGCGAAAGAAGCTTCTTCAGACGGGATCAACTGGACATTTTCGCCAATGGTGGATATTTCCCGTGAACCGAGATGGGGAAGAGTTTCCGAAGGTTCCGGTGAAGATCCGTATTTAGGCAGCGAGATCTCCAAAAATATGGTATATGGTTATCAGGGAAAAGATTTATCCTTAAGCAATACCATTTTAGCCTGTGTGAAGCACTTTGCATTATACGGAGCCGGTGAAGCGGGGAGAGATTACAACACCGTAGATATGAGCCACGTAAGAATGTTCAATGAATATTTTCCACCTTACAAAGCAGCTGTTGATGCAGGCGTAGGTACCGTGATGGCTTCATTCAATGAAGTGGATGGAGTTCCGGCTACAGGAAACAAATGGCTTCAGACCGATGTTTTAAGAAAATTATGGGGCTTTAAAGGCTTTGTGGTGACCGATTATACCGGGATCAATGAAATGATTGATCACGGAATGGGAGATCTGCAACAGGTTTCTGCTTTAGCTTTGAAAGCAGGAATTGATATGGACATGGTAGGAGAAGGTTTCCTGAAAACATTGAAGAAGTCTTTGGAAGAAGGGAAAATCACTCAAGCAGATATAGATAATGCAACAAGAAGGATCTTGGAAGCCAAATACGATCTGGGATTATTCGATGACCCTTACCGTTACGGAGATGCAAAACTGGCGGCAAAGGAAGTCTATAATATAGAGAACAGAAATATTGCAAGAAGTGCTGCAGCACAGTCAATGGTTTTGATGAAAAACGACAATCAGGTATTGCCGTTGAAGAAATCAGGAACGGTGGCTGTAATCGGTCCATTGGTGAACAACTCGTTGAATATGGCAGGAACATGGAGTGTGGCGGCAAAACACGCCAATGCAGTTTCTTTGATGAAAGGACTTCAGGATAATTTCGGAAAAGAGGTGAAATTTATTTCTGCAAAAGGTGCCAATATAGATTATGACGCTAAACTGGAAGATATCTATGCAGCACATGGTAAAAAAACCGACAGAGACAACCGTTCCAAAGAAGCTTTGTTAAAAGAAGCGGTTGACGTTGCCAATAAAGCGGATGTTATCATTCTGGCTATCGGAGAATCTGCTGAAATGAGCGGTGAATCCTCTTCAAGAACAGAAATCACCATTCCTCAATCTCAGGTAGACTTATTGAATGAATTAAAGAAAACCGGAAAACCGATTGCAATGGTGCTCTTTACAGGTCGTCCTTTAGCATTGACGAATGTGAAAGATGCTCCGAATGCTATTCTGAATGTTTGGTTCGCAGGTTCCGAAGCCGGAAATGCGATCTCTGATGTTTTATTCGGGAAAGTGAATCCTTCCGGAAAATTACCGATGACATTCCCTAGAAGTCTTGGACAAGTGCCGATCTATTACAATCATAAAAATACAGGTCGTCCGCTAAATCAGGATAAAGTAGATAAATGTGAATACGAAAGATTCCGTTCCAACTATATGGATGAGTGTAATACACCGTTATATCCGTTCGGTTATGGATTAAGCTATACCAAATTCGATTATTCTGATATCACGGTTTCTAATGCCAATCCGAAAGGAAATCAAACCATTCAGGCATCGGTTACCATTACCAATTCAGGAAATTATGACGGTGCAGAAGTAGTACAGCTGTACATCAGAGATATGGTAGGTAGCATTACAAGACCGGTGAAAGAACTGAAAGGTTTCCAGAAAGTATTCCTTAAAAAAGGAGAGTCTAAGAAAGTTACTTTCGATATTACTCCTGAAAGTCTGAAGTTCTACAACGGGGAACTGAAATACGATTGGGAACCGGGAGAATTTGATATCATGATCGGAACCAATTCCGAAAATGTAAAACACTCAAAGATCAATTGGAGTAAATAATATCAGCAAAAGAGGTTGTCTCAAAATTGTCATTCTGAATGAAATGAATGGATTGAAGAATCTGATATTTTGATTATCAGTGAGATTCTTCCCTCGTCAGAAGGACAAAAAACCAGAATTATTGGGCTTTTGAGACAGCCTTTTTTTGTTTTTTATCTGTTATAAACCAGCATTAACAGACATGACTGAAAACAGTAATTTCAATTTTCAACTCTCACCGAAAAACCGTATTTTTGCATATCTAAAAAAGTAAAAGAAAAGAATGAATTCCTACAAAAATCCATTGGAAGAGCGCTACTCCAGTGAAGAAATGTTATT
>JAFAAJ010000307.1 GCA_023426625.1 Bacteroidota bacterium | reverse complement strand
CCTGAACGGCTATGCAGATCCCGAATATATCGAAAGCCTGCAAACCATTTCATTACCGTTTCTGAAAGGTGGAAAATACAGGGCTTTTCCTGCGGACGGTGCTTCCATGCCTCCGCACAAAGACAATTCGTTCATCATCGGAAAATATGTAGAAAACCTTGCTGATATAAGAACTGGCAAGACGTATGTATTCTTAACACGAAGCGAAGGAATTACCTATAAACGCCTGCTGAAAGTAAATAAAGACAGTTTGGAAGTTTCTGCCGACAATGTGTTTTACAAATCATACGAAATACACCTTTCAGATATTTTGGAGATATGGCAATATGCCAGTAGTATCGCTACCCAGGAATTTTCAAAGGATGATTTTCAGTTGGACAATATTGCCATTATCAGAATGTTACAAGAACTGAAAGATGAGGTACGGAAATTAAAGGGCAATTCTGCTGTCTCGGGTAATAATTAATCAATTAGAAAGATGATTTGTGCTGAATGATGTTGCTCATCATTTATAGCTTTGCTATCTTTGTTTTGAAAATATAGAAATGCTTAAAGTGTTTTTACTTTAAGTTCCGCATTAGAAACTGGTAATTTTTAAATCCCCGGAACAGATAAGTAAGAACGCTCACGTCATAGGCGTGGGCGTCCGCTTATTTGGGGGATGGCGTACCAGTGCCTTAATGCCGGTAAGTGTGATTGCCTACGCTTTCTTTTTTGTGTAGGGTTCATGAAAAAGATAAAAAATGGCATTATGAAAACAATAAACAAACTCAAACAAACCCTTGCATTTATCAATGATAGAAGCCCTATTATAGATAGCATTTGCAATGATCTCACGAATTTAGGATTTGACATACTATTCCGCTCGGAACATATCGAAGACGGAATAACGCAACTGTCAACATTGGAAAAATTACCCGAACTTTGTATCATAGACCTTGATTTTTACGATAAGAATGTATTGTTGGGGCTTCAGGAATTACGGGAAAAATACCCGACAATAAAACTGATTGCCCATAGTGATAGAGATACCGAAAAAGCCGTAAAACCGCTTTTGGAAATGGATTTTGCAGGTTATTTGCTCATTGGTAGCGATGCGGACGTTTTTAGGAAAGCTATTGAAGGAGTTTCCAATGGCGGAAGATACTTTAGTGTGGGAGTAGCAAATATTGCACAGGAATATTCTGGCAATAGCTAAGGTTACTTTTTTAAATCCGAAATTTTTAGTTGAACAATATTGTTGCCATTTATCCCAAGTTGCAAAAGGGTGTCCTTATGTACTTGCTTTTCAAGTTCACTATAATATGAAACATTCCAAATTACATTTTCATTTAGTTCAGCTTTTAATATTTCAAAGTATTTTAAATCAACTTCTGAAATCGAGTGTCCTAACACAACAACTTTGTCAACTTCCTTAAGATTTGAAAAAAAATCAATATTATGTTCTATAATTGAAGCTGTGTTTTTAAATGCTTTTGTGTAATAGGAAAGTATTTCCTGTTTAGCACTTTCGTAAGAATAGTCATACTTATCAGCCTTTCGTTCACGCCATTCGTAAAATTCTTCTTCACTCAATCCTTGCGGTGGCTCTTCTTCTTTCTCCTCAAAATTTGCCGGGTCTGTCCCGTGTCCTAAAATTAATGTACAGTTATTCGCATCTGCTCTGTTGTGAATATAAGTTATTCTATTTTCAGAAATGTTATAGCTCTTCTGTAATGTTTCCGTGTAATTAAAATTTAAAAAATGACTATCACCTTCCAACTCAATTAGCGTGTCATCAGGAATACTTCCGTATTGAACTTTAAGGATAAAGTTATTGAAATCACTTATCAGAGTTGAGGTTAAATTTTTGATTATTAACTCCATCTCTATCTGATAGCTATGCCAATCTCTATCTCTAAAATCTTCGGCACCAGGGTTAGCCATATAATCAGAGTTATCTTCCAATACTGCTATGTAATCCAAATCAGCTAACGCTTGCTCAAATCTTGACCATAAGGCATATTCTTCATCTTTCAATTCGGGATTTGTAATATCAGGAAGTCCATAATAATTTAATAAAAGGTCATAGACTTCGCTGTTATTTTCAGCCAAGTAGTTTGCAAAACTTTGATATCTTGTGTCTAACCTATGATGGATGTCAAATCCATTACCGATAATATATAGTGTTTTCATCAATTGAGTTGTTTAATATGGGCTTACAAACCACTGCGTTTACCAAATATTGGACATAGTTTATCCCAAAATTGCTGTTCAAGGATTTCAACAATGAAACGCTCAATAGTTTCATCGTTTTCCGAAATGACCTCGTATGCAAAAATTCCCAGATCGTATTCTAAACAATTATCCCATTTACATAAATGCAAGCTATAAACTCGTGTTCCCTCTGTACCAAGATGATTTCTAATTCTTGTTTTAAAATCTGTTGTTGAACTTCCAACGTATAATATATCCGATGAAGTTTTGTTGTATCTGGAAAGATTTACTCTATCTTTATTCTTTGTTTTTAGCTTGTTTGCAGAATGATAGCTCTCAAAATATTCAATTAATCTTTTTACGTTTTTGGGGGACTGAACTCGCAATATATAGATGAGTGGATTATTACTTTTAGGAATTTTATCTATATGATTTTTTAGTGTTGCTTTATCTCTAAACTGTGAGGAGTGAAAAGATATTTCACAAAATGGTTGTACCGTAATTTTAGAGATTTGGTTAGCTACATTTAGTGCAAATTTTTCAGACTGCTGTACGATGTCCTTAGTGTCAATTTTCATTTAAATGATTTTCCTGCGTTCTAATTTATTCAATTTTACTTTTTCTTTACTTAATTTGTCGTCCCAAAAAAGCACTGCCGATTTTTTATTTCTATTTTGCGAGGAAGGATAAATAACTCCAGAAATTTTATTCTTTCTATTTTTATTAAATGGATACCTTAAAAATTCAGTCACAACTTGAGTAGGAACGTATTCGGTATGCTCTTTTCCATCCTTAATAACTTGTTTAGTTATATCTCTTACAAATGAGTATAAAAATAAAATAAGGTAGTATCGTTTCTTATCCCTAATTCCGAAAATGCTTGGAATTTTTGGCAGCCTATTAAAATCAACAACAATCTGATTTTCTAATGTTTCGAATTCTGCAATCGTAACATACTTTTTGTATTTATCTGTTCTGCTTATTGTTTCCAAAATTGCTGTATCAATATCAAAAGCAGAATAAAACATTGATATTCCTGAAGGGCTAAACCTATTTGGATAAATTGCTTTTTTATTTGGGGGTGCAGAAATTTCCTCAAATTCAGTAATATGTGTTTTGAAGTCGTGCTGCCTGCAACGATAAAGTTTTGTTCCTGCCGGGACAGCTTTTATTATGTTCAATTTTGATATAAGTTTACCGACCTCTTGTAATATTTGTAAGGCTTTAGGCTGGTCGCTATCCCCGGATGAAAAAAGATAACGGGACTTATGTTTAATAATATCTTTAAAATATTTCCACTGAAATTCTAAATCATCCTTAATATTGTCATAATACAAGTCTGGTTGAGCCCAGGCAATATCTTCAATTGAGTTAACGATGTCTTCTATAACTTCAAAGGGTTCAGCGCGTAATTCTATGTGTTCTTGAATGAGTTCGTCAGGAGTATAAATTTCTCCAAGATAACCTCCCTCTCTTGAATTGTAACTCATAAAATTGGCTGCATCTTGGTAGAAGTTTGAAATGCCATCCATAATAAACTCCATTAAATCTTCAAGGGGAACAACTTTTAATTCCTTATCACAATAATCACAAAAGCCATCTTGATAGTTTTGTTTAATGAAACGGTTTATGCTTTTGTCTTCAAAATGTTTGATACAAATGTTTTTATCTGGAATACTGCTTAAATTTCTACTTTCCAATTCAAGCCATCTTTGTTTTACTCCTCCCATATGTCTGATTTTCTGTTTTTTGTTGGATTACAAATTTAGTGAATTTAAAAAGTGGTTCTAACCCAATAAAGAAAGTTAACCAAGCGACGTTCTTTTGCTTCTTTTCTTTGGTCGCTATGTGAAAAGAAAAGAAGTCACTCCCAGATACAACAAATGGGATAATGATATCCCACGAAAATAATGTCGCAACCTGTTTGGTAAAATGTAGAGAGAGGGAATTATGGAGCGGTGCATTTTGACAAAGTGGTTGCACCTTTTTAAATGCGAAAAGGCGGTTCCGACCAACGGAAGGATGCGTCTTTTCGCCGCCCGCCCCGATAGCTATCGGGGTCGGGTTAGGCGAGTTTTAGGGGTTGGGTGTGGAAATTTTTCAGATTAAGGAAAAAACCCCTGTTTTCAGTCATTCCGTAGCGAAACATATTCCACAATAGCGAACAACCCATTTGAGCCAATGTTGCAT
>JAFAAJ010000262.1 GCA_023426625.1 Bacteroidota bacterium | reverse complement strand
GAGCAAGATTATTACTCCATCTTCCTTCTACATGATCATCTACAGTGGTTTCAAAAGTTTCAAAAACAGGAGTAAGATCGATGGTTTTTCCCTGAACATTCGGAAATCTTTTTTTCAGATCATCAATGTGGTCTAAAGCACGGTTCACCTGATCCTGTTTTTGACGGATAGGCATTTCCAGAAGCAATACTTCCAGCCCGGTCATCGCACAAAGAGTAGAAACTACAGCGGAATCTATCCCTCCCGAAACTCCTATCACATATCCTTTAACATTAGCATTTACAGCATAATCCTTTAGCCATTGTACAATATGATCTATAACTTTTTGTGTCTGCATAGTTTATTATTTTAATCCAATTCTTTTAGGTAATTTACAACCTGTTATGTTTTTTAAGTCGATTTTTACCAATCAATTGCCATTCCGTTTCTTCGAAAGGTTCTAAATGGAAAGAAATTCCAAAATTAGTGGTTTTTTTGTATCTAAACTCAGGATTATAACTTTCATGTCGATTAAGATGATGTCCTGATTATTTTTATCCTATATTATGTTTAAATCCTTATTTTTGTAAACTTAAAATCCATGTAAAAATAATGAAGATTTTTAGAATTATTACGCTTTCTTCCATTTTAGTTTTGACATTGAATTCATGTAAAAAAGAAGGAGAAAACCTATGGAAAGTAGAAGTAAAAGAGACCGCTGAAAAAGTTGAGATCACTGATATTTCCAAAGAGTTTTATAACCAGAATGTTCCGTTGGATCAGTTTAAAGCTAAATTTCCATGGTTTCAGGGAACGGTTTCTGATGAAGACTTCGTAAAAAGAAGAGCAGATGCAGAAGAGATCAAAATCTATAAGGAAGCTATCGCTAAAATCGACCAGAATAAGCTTCAGAAAGAACTTCAGAACCTGTTTTCACACATCAAACATTATTTTCCGAAATTTAAAAGTCCTAAAGTATATCTTTTCTCATCCGTATTACAGATGGTGCAGGATCCTATTTTCTATGAACCGAAAGAAAATCTTTTATTTATAGATATTACAGGTTTTATGGGAGAGAATAATGCCAATTATAAAGGATTGGAGCTGTATTTCCAGAGATCAATGAATCCACAGAATATCGTTCCGAAAGTTTCTCAGATTTTTGCTGAAAATTCGGTGGCAGCATCTCCGGACCATCAGAAATTTGTTGATCAGATGATTCTGAATGGCAAGATCATGATCCTTCAGGATGCATTTTTACCGGATTTCCCTGATCATCTGAAAATGAATTATACTCAGAAGCAGTATGAATGGGCAGTAGCCAATGAAGCGAACATCTGGAATTATTTTGTAGAAAATAACCTGATCTTTGGAGATGATCCAAGATTGGTAGACCGTTTTATTTCGCCGGGCCCGTTTTCAAAATTCTATACAGAAATAGACAACGAATCTTCACCGCAGATCGGGATCTTTACGGGATGGCAGATCTGTAAATCTTATTTCAAAGAAAAACCGGATACGAAACTGCAGAATTTCCTTAAAATGGATGCTACCACAATTTTCAATCAATCGGGGTACAAACCAAAGTTGGAAGAATAAACTCAGAGTAAATTTAAAATTATAGAAATAAATAGAAAGTATGAGAAAAACTCAGATCACAATAGATGTTGAACTAGATGAAAACCATATTCCGGAAAATATTACCTGGAATGCACAGGATGGCGGGATTGAAAAGGAAGAAACTAAAGCTACGATGATTTCCGTTTGGGATGATAAGGCAATGGAAGCTTTAAGAATTGATCTTTGGACTAAGGAAATGCCTGTAGATCAGATGAAAATGTTTATTCACCAGATCCTTATTTCTTTAGGAAACACATACCAGAGAGCAACAGGAGAAGATGATGTTGCACAATGGATGGAGCAGATGGCAGAAGAGTTTGCCATAAAATCAGCAATAAAAATGTAAAACCCATTTGAAAATGTGATAATGAGACAATTTGAAAATGAAAGCATTGAAAGTCATTTTCAAATTCTCAAATTTTCAAATTAATAAATTATAAAGATTATGAATTTCAATACAAAAGTTATACATGGTGGACAACATCACGAATCGGCGACCGGTTCTGTGAATGTTCCTGTATTTTTGACCTCTACATTCGCTCAGAAAAGTCCGGGTGTACATTCCGGATATGAATATTCAAGAGCGGCAAACCCTACAAGACAGGCTTTAGAGGATTCTTTGGCAAGTATAGAGAATGGAGCAAGAGGTTTGGCTTTCGGTTCCGGTTTGGCAGCAATAGACTGTGTTTTAAAACTGTTGAATCCCGGTGATGAGGTTGTTGCAGTAGATGATCTGTACGGAGGAACCTACAGAATGTTCACAAGACTGTTTGAAAAATACCAGTTGAAGTTTACTTTCGTGAATTTTGATGATGTTTCAAAAATTGCAGATGTAATTACGGATAAAACGAAACTGATCTGGGTGGAAACTCCAACCAATCCTTTAATGAAGTTGGTAGACATCAAGGCTGTAGTAGAAGTGGCAAAAAGCAAAGGAAACGATATTCTGGTTGCTGTTGATAACACATTTGCTACACCTTATATTCAAAGACCATTGGATCTGGGTGCGGATATTGTAATGCATTCGGCTACGAAATATTTAGGCGGTCACTCTGACGTTATAGCAGGTGCATTGATCGCAAAAGATGCTGAATTGGGCGAAAAACTTCACTTTATCCAATTTGCAAGCGGAGGAATTTTAGGTCCTCACGATTCTTATCTGGTTTTAAGAGGGATCAAAACTTTGGCTTTAAGAATGCAAAGACATTCTGATAACGGGATGGAGATCGCAAAATACCTTGAGTCTCATCCGTTAGTAGATAAAGTGATCTATCCGGGATTGGAATCTCATCCACAGCATGAACTGGCAAAATCACAGATGAAAGAGTTTGGAGGAATGGTTTCGTTCACTTTCAAATCAGGTAAGAAAGAAGATGCAATCAAGTTTTTAGAAAAAGTGAAAGTTTTCACTTTAGCTGAATCTTTAGGTGGTGTGGAATCTTTGGCCAATCACCCGGCTTTAATGACTCACGCTTCTATTCCTGCTGAAAAACGTGCAGAATTAGGTATTACCGATGATCTTGTGCGTTTAAGCGTTGGAATTGAGGATAAAGAAGACCTTATCGCAGATCTGGAAAGAGCTTTTTCATAGTGTTAATTTGATTAAGACAACGTTTTGTCATTCAACGTAACAAAGTGAGTGAAGAATCCATTGCCTTTAAAGAGATTTCTTCTTCGTCAGAATGACAATTCACAAATAAAACAACCATAATGAGAAAGATCCTGTTTATATTTCTTCTCGGTTTCTGTCAGTTTTCAAATTCACAGGTGAAAAACACCGATGAATTGTATAAAACCGCAGAAAAACTGGACAGTTTACTGTTCAATGAAGGGTTTAACAAATGTAATCTTTCTCATTATGATTCTATTATCAGTAAAGACCTTGAATTTTATCATGATAAAGGGGGCATTACTGATGGAAAAGAAGCTTTCATTGAATCCATTAAAAACAATATTTGTGGAGGCCCTAATAAAGTAAAACGCGACCTGGTTCCGAATACGATGAAAATGTATCCTTTGTATAAAAATCAGGTTTTATATGCGTTTATAGAGGAAGGAGAACATGATTTTTCTGAATTCTATCAGGAAAAATGGCATAAAGGAAGCCGCGCAAAATTCACTATTCTTTGGATGTTAGAAGAAGGAAACTGGAAGGTGAAGCGTGTCTTTAGCTATGACCATCAATAAATTGATTATGAAAAATACAAGGAAGGTAACCATTCAGGATGTAATGCAATTAGCGGAATTGTTTGATCAGTACAGGGTATTCTATCATAAGGAAACCGATATTCCGGGTGCAGAGAA
>JAFAAJ010000074.1 GCA_023426625.1 Bacteroidota bacterium | reverse complement strand
TTTTGAGCAAGCCTGAATTGTATTTGTAGGCTGCAATGGCTACTTCATCTTTATTTTCAAAGTTTCCGTAAATGCTGCCCTTCGTTAAACCTGTTGCCTGAGTAATATCCGAAAGAGATGTAGTAGTATAACCTTTCGTGTTAAATAAAGGAGCGGTTTTCTCAATAATCAGTTGTTTTGTTCTTTCTGCTTTTGACATTTCACTTGAAATTGTGATACAAATATACAAAAATATACCGATTGGTATATTTTATTTTAAAAATTTAGCCTGAAACGTTTTGGCTCAGACTAAATATTATTTAAGCTAAAGTAGCATTCAATGTGATCTCAAAATTGAAAGCGGCACTTACCGGACAACCTTCTTCAGCTATTTTTGCATATTTCTGGAATTCCTCTTCCGAAATTCCCGGAACTTTTGCTGTTAAAGTTAATTCTGATTTGGTGATTTTTCCGATACTTGGATCCAGAGTGATCACAGAAGTTGTTTTTAATTCCTCAGGAATATAACCTGCCTGAGAAAGTTCTGCACTTAGCTTCATGGTAAAGCACCCTGCGTGAGCTGCAGCTAATAATTCTTCAGGATTGGTTCCTACACCTTCTGCAAAACGGCTGTTGAAAGAATACTGAGTCTGGTTCAACGTTGTGCTTTGTGTCGTGATGTGTCCGTTTCCTTCTTTGATGTTACCGTTCCAAACGGCTGTTGCGTTACGTCTCATAATGTTATTTTTTTATTGTTAATATATATTGCTTTTTTGATGATACAAATTTATGGTGGTTGAACAGCCGGATCAATAGACAAAAAGAACTAAATATTGTACTTTTTTCCCGAAGTGTAATTTTTTTTAAAGTTTACAGGAGTGGTTCCTACTTTGCTGGTAAAAAGCCGGTTGAAATAGGCCGGATCTTCATACCCCAAATCGAAGGCGATTTCTTTAACAGGTTTATCCGTATAATGGAGCAGTCGTTTTGCTTCCAGTAATATCCTGTTGATGATAAACTGGTTTGGAGATTCCAACTGTAAACTTTTGAATTTGTGTGTCAATGTTTTGGGAGCCATGTGAAGCAGGTCTGCGTAATCGGAAACATGGTGTTTTTCCCTGAAGTGGATTTCCAAAAGTCTGCTGAAATCTCTGAAAATATCAATTTCACTATTGGGAATCTTTAAAGTATCGGTGTGAAGATTCTGTTTTTTCCATTTTCTTGTCGCCCTGATAATGATCTGTTTTAAATAAGTTCTGATCATTTCTTCGCCGGAAGATTCCTGCCATTCCAGTTCTTCTTTTATGCTAGTCAATAGATTTTTAATGAGAATTGTTTCCGAAGAATCAAGTTCCACTTTTGGAATTTCAAAAATATTGTGGAAGAGAAGCCCGTCACAGGCAACTTCTTTGTCATGAATCTGAATACAGTAGAAATCTCTGTTGTAATAAATTAAGAAAGCTTCATCCGAACTGGCATTTTTTACGTGTAAATGTTGGTAAGTGGCAAAAAATAAAGTGGGTTTATCCGTTTTATAGGTGTCGAAGTCTACGGTAAGCTCATAGTTTTCAGGAACAAAAAGAATTTTAATGTAGGGATGGAATTGCTTCTGATCAAGAGTTTCCAAATTTTCCTGGGAAAAGGTACGTAGACCGAACTTTTTATAATGATCTTCAAAAACAAGTTGTTGCGACATGTTGTTAAGTTTCATTTAAAGGTACGAAAAAAGCATGATCTCAAATATTTAATAATTGAACCATGCTTTTATTATTTAACCTGAGTTCGGGATAAGGGATTTTAAATAATTGATTTTCAAAATAAAATTATTTTATCGCAAAGAGAAACAAAGAAATGTTTAATTTTTGAAACGCTTTTTGAGTTAAACAAAGGCACCTCGTTTATCAAAGTAATACAAGAATTTTGTATTATTTTGATAAGTTTCACGCCTTTGTATATCTTAAATTTTTAAAACCATGTGATTAATACTTTTGTTTAGCTTTGCGTGGCATATAAGCTTATCCTGAACTCAGGTTATTTAGGTTGCTTTTAGAAAGTTACATCCAATCCGACATACAGATTGGCTTTCATGATCGGAGCGTAAACCATTCCGCCGTCAAAATAATTTCCGAACGGATTTTTAAAGTCTACGATCGCATTTTTCTGCATATAAGACGTTAAATTTTCGCCACCCAGATAAGCTCTGATTTTTTTATTGAAATTTCTTGAGATCTGAGCATTTACCACAGCATAAGAATCGGAATACGCCGGAAGCTGGAATTCTGCAGGGTTGCTTGTTGTGTCCGGCAATCTTTGTTTACCCACCCAATTCAGGGTTGTATCAAAACTCCAGAATCCACCATTGTCATTTTTATTGGTAGCATACGCAAGATTCATGAAACCTCTGTGTTTTGCCATAAAAGGGATCTCTCTTCTTCCTTCCAGATAATCAGCCTGAACATCGTAATATTTATAAGCAATTCTTACATCAAAATTCTTGAAAGGAGTGAAGTCCCACTGTGCCTGAAAGCTATTGGCAAAAGATTTTCCTTCCAGGTTGTAGAAAGTCAGTTGTTGAGGTGACCTGTCAAGATCTACCAAAACCTGATCCTGGAAATCTGTTCTGAAGAAATCCGCAACAATGCTTGATTTTCTCCCGAAAAGTTTAAATTCCTGCTGTAAGCTGGCTCCGTAATTCCATGCGATTTCCGGTTTTAAACCATAAATATCACCTCCGTTCTGTAAGATCTGTATACTTCGGTTGGAAGCAAAATACTGCTGATTTTCTGCAAAAACAGATGCTGTTCTGAATCCTCTTCCCGCAGATAATCTCAAAATGGTCTGAGGGGTGAAATCATATTTGAAATTCAGTCTTGGCGTAAATTGTGTTCCTGCAAGATTATGAAAATCTGCTCTTGCTCCGGCAACTAAAGTATATTTCAAACCGGTTAAGGTATATTCTGCGAAAATCCCCGGAACGATCTCGTTTCTTTTAAAATTGTCGGTTAAGTAGGTTTCATCATACCCGTCATACATAAAGCTTGCTCCCGTTTTATACTTATGATTGGTGTTTCCGATGATGCTTTCAAAAATTAAGTTGGAATAATAAGTATGCTGCTTTCCGGAATAATTTCTCAATCCGAAGAAGCTGTCCTGCTGATGATAAACATACTGATTCATCCATCCTAAACTCTGATAAGGTTTACCTTTGAATACATATCCCGTTTTATTCCAAACCTGAAATCTTGAAATATCAATTCCCACTCCGTAGGCGGACTGCTCGTCACGGTCAATCTGTTTGTCGAAAGCTGTTTGCCCGGCTGTTCTTTCATCTTTAATGAAATTAATACCAAAATGCGAAGCTAAACCGGAGTGATCTAAATCATTAAAATTGAGTAAATAAGCTACATTAAGCTGGCTTCCTTTCGGTCTGTCCAGAAAGCCGTCATCGTTTTGGTCTGTATTGCCAAATGTCCCGTTTCCATGCAACAGAAAAGATTGTGTCCAGTGTTCGTTGATCGGTGAAACGTTTGTGAAATTGGCTTCAACTCTTCCGTTGAAATCTGAAAAAAGATTCAGTGATGTTTCCGCCTGTTCCGAATGCTTTAAAAGTTCTGTGTTGATCTGTCCGGTGATACTTTCATATCCGTTGGTAACCGTGCTTCCTCCTTTGGTAAGCTGAATGCTTTCGATCCATCTTCCGGGAATGAAATTCAATCCATAAGCAGAAGCGAGTCCTCTGATCTCCGGGAGAAGTTCTTTCGTTAGGCTGGTGTATTTTTGATCCAAACCTAACATTTTTAACTGTTTCGTTCCCGTTACAGCATTACTGAAAGATACATCTACCGTTGCATTCGTCTCGAAGCTTTCGGATAAATTACAGCAGGCTGCTTTCAACAGCTCTTTCTTGTCAATATTGAAGATAAGTCCTGCTTCTTTTTTTTGCAAAGAAGTAGCAGCTTTTGATCCGGATATTGTAACACCGTCTATTTTTTTCTCATATTGTGTGTCATTATTCTCACCTTCATTATGGTTGTGATGATCTTCCTTTTCAGCGGTAGTTCCTTCTTCAAAATGTACTTTCGGATTTTTAGCACCCATCGGAATTTCCCTGTCGTAAAGACAACATCCCGGAAGAGCATTGTAAACATCATCAGAAGATTTATACTTTTCATTATCATGACCTACTTCAGCGATCTTTTTTAGGATCTTGTCTGCTGAGGTTTTAGAAGACTGAAAATTCAAGGTAACCATTTGCTTTTCGGCATTCCATTCTGCGGAATCAGCACCTGCATCTTTGGCTGCTTTTTCAATTCTTGCTTTACAGGAACTGCAATTACCTTTTACATAAAATTCATTTTCTTTTTTATGGTCGTGATGCGTTGTTTCTGTGCTTTTAGGTTGAAGATCTCTTTCGTAATGACAACATCCCGGAAGACTTTCATAAGTGTCATCCGATGCTTTGTACTTTTCATTATCATGTCCCGCTTCGGCAATCTTTTTAAGGATCCCATCGGGTGAAACGTTATCTGTTTCTAAAGTTAAAGTCTGTGAGTCAATAGAATATCTTGCTGCTTTTGCCCCTGCTTTTTTAGCGGTTGTTTCTATTCTTTCTTTACACATATCACAGTTTCCTTTTACCTGAAACTGACTTTTTGATAGATTCTGAGCGAAAATAAATTGGGCAGATACTAAGAATAAACCAAGAATGATCTTGGAAATATATGATTTCATTGTTGTTTAAAATTTAGATTAATTAAAAAACGGTTCATTAAAATATTTAATGAACTTCACGCATTCAATTAACCTATTTTCGGCGGTTGCCAGATTTCTTTTAAACGATCTGAAATGTAAGGATCAGAATATTGGAATTGTAAGTTTTTGTTGGATTTATAATAAGATAATTCCAGATTCAGGCTTTTAGAAAAAGGAGTTTCTATAAAAGTATAACAGGCGATACAGAAAGAACAGCAGTCATCATTGCATGATGGTTGGGAAGTTTCTTTTTGAGGCTTGTCCGGTGAAGATTCGTGGTCTTTGCAGCAATCTTTTTCAGAGTCTGCCTTGCAGCAGGATTGCATTGCGGATTGACCATAGAAGTTGTCTTTAGGAACTAAGAAAACTCCTAAACAGAAAACAATTGTCAGAATCTGAACCAACTTCATACGGCAAAATTACAAAAATTATGGTAAAGGATCTCCTACTTTTACGGCGCAATTATGCCAAGGTTCACCATGAGCAGGATTTACCTTTGGTTTCTCTCCGGTTGGAGAAGGTGTTGGTTGTACCGGAGCAGAAGTAGTTTGAGCAACAGTCTGGGCAGGTTGTTGAGCCGGAGCAGGTTTGCTGTTTAAAGGTTCTCCTACAGGAATATCACATCTATGTCCAGGTTGTCCGTGAGGAGGATTCATTCCGGGTGCGGTCTGAACGGGTTTTCCTTTGCTGTCAACGGTAAATTTACCGGGTTTCATCGCATTAGGATCAATTTGAATAGTTTGAGTTTGTCCCGGATTCACGTTGATATTTTGCTGTTTTCCGGTTGGAGCAGGAGCTGAAGACGTTAAAGGCTGTCCTACAGGAATATCACATCGGTGTCCCGGCTGTCCGTGAGGGGGATTCATTCCCGGAGCTGTAATAGCACCTGGAGCTGCTGTCGTTTGAATTCCTGCCTGATCCAGAAGAGAAGCTTTAGGAGCGCTGTTGATCGCTACGTTCGCTTGTTGAGTTCCTGTTTCGTCTTTAAGGTAAGTTGCCTTTCCGTCTTTTTTGCAGGCAACGGTGAGTATGGTAACAGCAATTAAGCCTAAAAAAATATTTTTCATGTTAAATCCTATGAAACAAAATTAGCAAAACATTTTTAATTGTTTTGCTAATTTTATATTTTCTAATCGGTTTCCGGATTAATTTTTAACTAAAAGCCTGAATCCTTCTCCGTGAACGTTGATGATCTCTAAGCCTTCATCATCTTTTAATAACTTACGAAGTTTGGCAATGTATACGTCCATACTTCTTGCTGTAAAGTAGTTTTCTTTCTTCCAGATCTTTCTTAAAGCCAGGTCTCTTGGCATGAAATCATTTCTGTGAACGCAAAGAAGTTTTAAAAGTTCATTTTCTTTCGGGGAAAGTTTGTATTCTTTATCACC
>JAFAAJ010000072.1 GCA_023426625.1 Bacteroidota bacterium | reverse complement strand
ATACAATTCAGCACCATTGAAAAAATGAGGAAGGTAAGTTGTAACGGAAGCGAAATTGTTGCCGGTTTGCTTAGCATTTCAGGGATTTTTTTTATTGTTTTTTTGTTATTTTCACAGTGTTTTGATGTGAATAAAAAGCCTTTCAAGTCCCAAAAATAAAGGAAAAATTAAAATATTTATTAATAAAATGTTAACAAATTAAAAAAAAATATATTTTTATTGTCTCAATATGAGAATTAAAAAACTAACAGTAATATGAATGTAAAAATATCTAAAAATTTAGGGCTCGTTGCAGTTCTTTATTTTACATCACATTTTCATGCTCAGACTAAGGATACTCTGGTAAAAGAGAGAAAAATTGATGAAGTGGTACTTATTGGGTATGGTTCTGTAAAGAAATCTAATCTTACCAGTGCGGTTTCCACAGTGAAAGCTGATGCTTTTGAAGACCGACCGCTTTACAATGTAGGACAGGCTTTGCAGGGAAATGCAGCCGGGGTAAATGTAGTGCAATCATCAGGTAAGCCGGGAGCTTCATTAGATGTGAAAATCAGGGGAAACAATTCAATTTCTTCAAGTGTAAGTCCGCTGTATGTGGTAGATGGTATTCAAACATTTGATATAAGCGGGATAAATACAGACGATATCGTAGATATGACGATCCTGAAAGATGCGACATCTGCAGCTATTTATGGTATTAATGGTTCATCAGGAGTTGTAATTATCACAACTAAAAGAGGGAAAGCTGCTAAGCCTCAACTTAATTTCAATGCGTATTGGGGAGTTTCAAAAACGGTCAATAATATTGATGTTTTAAATTTAGATCAATACAAATCACTCTTAGCTGACATTCAGGCCAATGGAGGAAGTAATTATCTGGAAACGGCAAATAATCCAAAATATGTAGGTATCAATACCAACTGGAGAGACGAAGTTTTCAGAACAGGTTTTGATCAAAATTATAACGTAAATTACTCTTTCGGAAACGAGAAGGTACGGGCATATACCGCATTAGGATATCAGGGAATTGATGGGATTATAGATCCTGCAAGATTTGACAGAGTTTCTGCAAAATTAAACTTAGATGCAAAAATCACCGACTGGTTGAAGCTTGCCGCT
The DNA here is from genome assembly GCA_023426625.1 of Bacteroidota bacterium. Classification (GTDB taxonomy): domain Bacteria; phylum Bacteroidota; class Bacteroidia; order Flavobacteriales; family Weeksellaceae; genus Chryseobacterium. The sequence goes on along the minus strand of JAFAAJ010000072.1, from coordinate 1,441 downwards.
AATTTTAACTATATCAATACAGGTCTTAAGAATACCAATGATAATTTAGGAACTTCCAGAGGTGGGGTTATCTTAAGTGCGCTCAATACGCCTTCTTTTTTGCCGGTATACGGAAGTCAGTTAGCCATTAGAGATACGGATGTTTCAGGGAATTATCTTGATGGTTCTAAAGACGGACAATTTGCTTTAAACCCTTTCCAGTCATCATGGGAAAATCCGGTTGCATATCAATCCAGAAAAAATAAAACGCAGACGCATCGTTTCTTAAGCAATTTGGGACTTGAGGTGAATGTCCTTAAAAATCTGGTTTGGAAGCCTACAATATCTTTTGATTATATTGACAGCAATAATGATCAGTTCACTGATGGATATCAAACGAGCTATGGTAGAGAGAAAAAAGGAATCGGAGGTGATTATAGTTCTACTTATCAGGATATGAATATTGAGAACACATTGACGTATACCTTAAAATCCGGTTCTCACGATTTATCATTATTAGGAGGAAACCAAATTCACGAGAAAAGAAATTCCTGGCATAATTACTGGGGAGATAATTTCCCGGAAGGAACTACCGCTTTTAGCTTTGATAATGCTACAAACAGACACGAAAGCTTAGTAAAAGAACATTTTAGAGAAGTTTCTTTCTTTGGTAGAGCTTTGTATACTTTCAATAATAAATATACAGTAATGGGGGTTTTCAGATATAACGGAAGCTCTGCTTTGGCACCAGGAAATAAATGGGGATTCTTCCCTGGAGTTTCGGCTGCATGGACGGTTTCAAACGAAGACTTCTTAGCCGGAAACAGAATAGTTTCGGAATTAAAACTTAGAGGAGGTTGGGGAAAAACAGGAAATGCCTCAGGAATTCCTCCATATTCTCATTATAATTTAGAAAGACAAACAGAATTAGGAGGAACTGGTGTGTGGTATACCCGTCAATGGGATAGTGGAGATTTAGGATGGGAAACCACAACAGACACGAATGTTGGTTTAGATCTGGGTTTCTTAAATAATAGGATCAGACTAAGTGTTGATGCTTATAAAAGAAAAACAGATGATCTAATCGTTCCAATTAAAATGGGTATATTAGATAATATCCTCAAAAATGTTGGAAGTATGGAAAACAAGGGGATAGAATTTGGCCTGAATACTCAAAACTTTAAAAGAGAATTTGTTTGGAATACAGGCTTTAACATCTCATTTACAAAAAACAAAGTCTTAGATCTTAAATGGATGCCTATAATTGATATGGCAAGTATAGAGACGGTGGGCTCAAGTTTAGTGAGACTCTATGCAGGTTCACCAATAAGTTCATTTTACGGATATCAGGTTGATCGTATAGATTCTCAAACCGGAGATATTGTTTATAAAGATATTAACGGAAACGGAATTTTTGATCCAGAAGACAGAACAAATATAGGAAATCCTAATCCTGATTTCA
>JAFAAJ010000028.1 GCA_023426625.1 Bacteroidota bacterium | reverse complement strand
GATGTGGAAACATCCTGAAGCTTTATTATACGGACAGGATGTGGGTGAAAGAATAGGTGGAGTTTTCCGTGAGACCGTAACATTAGGAAAGAAATTCGGAAGCAAAAGGGTATTCAACACAGCGATTCAGGAGGCTTATATTATTGGTTCTACAACAGGTATGAGTGCAGTAGGCTTGAAACCGATCGTTGAAGTACAGTTTGCCGATTATATCTATCCGGGAATCAACCAGCTGATCACCGAGATCTCTAAATCAAGTTATTTAAGTAACGGGAAATATCCTGTAAGCAATATCATTCGTGTACCGATCGGTGCTTATGGAGGAGGTGGTCCTTACCACAGTGGAAGCGTTGAAAGTATCCTTGCCAATATTAAAGGAATCAAGATCGCTTACCCAAGTAACGCCGCAGATTTCAAAGGTTTATTGAAAGCAGCATATTATGATCCGAATCCGGTTGTAATGCTTGAGCATAAAGGATTATACTGGAGTAAAGTTCCGGGAACCGAAGATGCCAAAACAATTGAACCTGCTGAAGATTACATTTTACCATTCGGAAAAGGAAATGTGATTATTGAAGCAGATAAAGATGAAACAGCAAAAGGAAGAACTCTGCTTGTAGTAACTTACGGAATGGGAGTTTACTGGGCTAAAGAAGCTGCTAAAAACTTCAATGGAAGAGTTGAGGTGATTGACTTAAGAACTTTGATCCCATTAGATGAGGAATTGGTTTTTGAGAGAGTAAAGACACATGGTAAGTGTATTGTTTTAACGGAAGAACAGCTTAACAATTCATTTGCGGAAGCTTTTGCACACCGTATTTCTAAAAACTGTTTCAGATATCTGGATGCTCCGGTAGAAACTATGGGGTCTCTGGATTTGCCTGCAGTTCCTATTAATTTGGTATTGGAAAAAGAAATGCTTCCGAATGCAGAAAAATTAAGCAAAAAAATCGAAGAGATGTTACAGTACTAAGATCTTTCAAAATATTTAAACCTCTATTTTTAGAGGTTTTTTGTGTCTTTTATTTACTTTAAAGTTGATTTTAACGCAATGAAAGACAAAGATTCTTCTTAGTATGGATGCATTAATGATAAACAAGAACGTTTCACTGATTTTTTAAAATACCAAAGTTTACAGTTTATCTAACTTGAAATATTAATTAATCAACTTATCTAAATTGGGTTTTAATGCAAGGAAAACAAAGATTGTTTTAGTATGAATCCATAAATGATAAACAAAGACGTTTTACTTATTTTATGAATAAAAATAAATGAAGGTCTTTAATGAAAAAATGTTACAACATAATAGCTGTCGTGTTTTTCACTTCCGAGATCATAAATGAACTGTGCGTACTTGCAATGTGCTGTAGAGAGGTAAGCTTGGTCACCATGAAATTACGGTAATCTTCCATGTCTTTTACGCTGATCTTAAGGATATAATCATAGTCACCACTCACATGGAAGCATTCGGTGACTTCCTGCAAATTCATAACTTCTTTCTCAAACTGAAGAACATACTCTTTCTTATGCTGCGCTAATTTAATATGGCACAATACGATAAAATCTCTGTTTACTTTATGCTTATCAAGAATAGCAACATATTTTGAAATTACTCCGGAGTTTTCCAGTTTTCTTACGCGTTCATACACAGCTGTAACGGATAATCCCAGCTTGTAGGACAGCTCTTTGGTGGTTTGCTTGCAATCTTCCTGCAAAAAAAACAACAGTTTTTTATCTGTTTCATCAAAGTTCATAGATAATTTTTAGGCAAAATTTTAGAATACCCAAATATAATAAACATTTTATCAAACATATTAATCTTTTATAGATTTATTATCGGATATTAAAAAATCATATTGTAATACTTATCAGAATAGCTCAATTTTATCTCAAAAAAAGTAATGGATAACTTTAATGCGGCAAATGAAATACAAGATTTGCAATATTTTGGAGAATTTGGTGGAGTGAATCCTTCTATTTCAGATAGCTCAACGTACACTTTTCTTTCTGCAAAAACTATGTTTGATACCTTTGAAGGAAATGCGGACGGATGTTATTTATATTCAAGACATTCATCTCCAATGAATCTTTATCTTTCCCAGGCTTTGGCAAAGATGGAGAATACCGAAGCTGCGAATGTTACCGCTTCAGGAATGGGAGCTATCACCTCTGTTCTTTTACAGATCTGCAAAGCGGGAGATCATATTATTTCGAGCAGAACCATTTATGGAGGAACTTATGCATTCCTAAAAAACTTCTTACCTCCATATCAGATTGAAACCACATTTGTGGATATCAGCAATTTCGATTTTATCGAAAATTCCATTAAACCAAATACAAAAGCGATCTATTGTGAAAGTGTGAGCAATCCTCTTCTTGAAGTTGCCGACCTGAAAAGACTTTCTGAGATCTGCAAAAAACACAATTTAAAACTAATTGTAGATAATACATTCTCTCCCCTTTCTATTTCACCAACGTCACTAGGTGCAGACATTGTGATCCACAGCTTAACGAAATTCATCAATGGAAGCAGTGATACAGTAGGTGGTGTGTACTGCGCGACTCAGGAATTCATTGATGATACTAAAAACGTAAATACCGGTGCTTGCATGCTGTTGGGTCCAACAATGGACAGTTTCCGTTC
>JAFAAJ010000302.1 GCA_023426625.1 Bacteroidota bacterium | reverse complement strand
GATAAGAAAGCCGGAGCAATGACTTACAAAGTGGCTAACTTAGTAAAAGCGGTTAAGCCTTCTGATGCTACGGAAGCAGAGATCGGTAAAAAAGCAAAAAGATTTATCCAGCAGGTTCAGGGGAAATCTTTCAACGATTTCGTAAATATTGCTAAAAAATCCAATTATCAGTTCTCTAATCCTAAATCAGCTAAAAGATTTGATGGTCAGCTACAAGGTTTAGGTACCGATAAAGATGCCGAAATCCTTGCATGGGCTTTTGATAAGAAAAGAGAAAAAGGAGATACAGAATACTTTACAGTAGACGGAACAGGAGATAAAATTGTTGTATACCTTAACGGTATTCAGGAAAAAGGACTTGCTGATCCGGAATCTGTGAGAGATCAGATTGAGTTTGTTGTTAAAAACAAATTGGCTGCTAAACAAATTTCAGAAAAAATTGCTGCAGCAAAAGGAGCAGGATTGGATCAGATCGCTAAAATGTTTGCTACAACCAAACAATCAGCTCAGGTGAATATCCTGAATCCTTCAGTAGCAGGTTCAATGGAGCCTAAAGTGGCGGGTGCAGCATTTGGAATTGCAAAAGGAAAAACATCTAACCCGGTTGAAGGAGGAACAGGAGTGTATGTTCTTGTTAAGAAGAATGAAACCGTTAATAAGCAACCTGGAGATCTTAAGCAGTTTACAGAGTCTATTACCCAAAGAAATTCAGGAATGTTCGGACAGGCATTCATGAAGAGTTTACAGGATAATGCAGATATTGAAGATTACAGAATCGAGATCTGGAATAAACTTGGAGCTCAACAATAATCAAAATAAAATTTATTTATAATAAAAGCGGCAAAATTTGCCGCTTTTTTGTATTTAACGCAGAACAATAAAGAAAAACATTAATTTAAAATGTACTATATTTGCTCATTAGAAAAAAATTAGCAAGTGAAGTTCAGTAAAGAATTAAAAGCTGGTGTGATCGCACTTTTGGCTATTGTAGGATTTGTATTGTTATTCCAATTTATGAAAGGCAAAAGCCTTTTTACCACAGATAATATATTTTACGCAAAATATGACAACGTAGAAGGCTTAGCACAGTCTTCTCCCGTATCTATTAACGGATTGAAAGTTGGTCAGGTAGATAAAATCATTCCTCAGACCACTAAAGACGGAAGAATTCATTTCATTGTTAAAATTACCGTAGACAATGATTTCCAGTTTTCGAAGAACTCTACTCTTGAGATTTTCGAACCGGGATTAATGTCCGGTAAAGAAATGAGAGTGAATCTTGCCTACGGAGGAACTACCGCAAAAGATGGAGACACTTTACAGGGAGCCTTTAAACTTTCTATGCTGAATAGCCTTTCTTCTCAGGTAGTTCCGGTAAAAGACCAGTTACAGGTAGTTTTACACAGAGTTGATTCCTTAATGGCGAATGCGAACCAGATCGTAGATGCGCAAAACAGAGCAGAGATCAGAGCTTTGCTTTCCAACCTGAACAGAACGGTTAGTGCTTTGGAAGCCACAGCAGGAAGCGTGAACTCATTGGTTGGGAATAATGATCCTAAACTTCAGAAAGTATTGGATGATGCAAGCCTTACCATGCAAAGTGGAAAAGTTACTCTGGATAAATATGGAAATCTGGCTGAAAGTATCGATACTAAAAAACTGAATGCAACCATAGCCAATCTTGATGCTACAGTTGGAAAACTGAATCAGGTGATTGTAGGTATAGATAACGGACAAGGAAGTTTAGGAAAGCTTATGAAAGATGAGCAGCTTTACAACAATCTGAATTCAGCGTCAAATAATCTGAATTCATTAATCGAAGATATGAAAGCCAATCCAAAAAGATACATCAACTTCTCTGTTTTTGGTAAGAACAATAAAGACTAATAGCCTTATGGAATATATCGATAACATTATTTTCTTTATTTTATTAATCGCGGGTTTCGGACTGTTTGCAAAAAGCCTGCAGAAGATTTATAGAAACATCAGATTAGGAAGAGAAATCAACCGAAGTGACCGAAAAGGAGAGCGCTGGGAAACCATGGCAAGAGTGGCAATGGGGCAGAGCAAAATGGTAAAACGCCCAATTGCGGGGATTTTACACCTTTTTGTTTATGTAGGTTTTATCATCATCAATATAGAACTTATTGAGATCGTTGTAGACGGTATTTTCGGAACACACCGTTTTCTGTCTTCGATCTTAGGACATGGTTTTTATAACTTCTTTACAGCAACATTAGAGGTTTTGGCTCTTTTAGTTGTAATTGGAGTTGTGGTTTTCTTTATCCGTAGAAATTTCTATGGCGTAAAGAGATTGACGATGAAAGAACTTTTCGGATGGCCGAAGCAGGACGCGAACTGGATCCTTATCATTGAATTTGCTTTGATGATGGCTTTCTTTACCATGAATACATCAGATTGGGTTCTGCAGCAGAGAGGATTACTTCCTGAGCATGGAAGCTTCCCGATCAGTTCGAATATTTTAGCTCCTATATTTGGAGGTTTTGGAGACAGTGCTCTGTTCTTTTCAGAAAGAGCAGCTTGGTGGTTCCACTTT
>JAFAAJ010000205.1 GCA_023426625.1 Bacteroidota bacterium | reverse complement strand
AAAATTGGTTGAACATAAAAAGGAATGGAAAAATGAAGATCTAACTATTATTTAGGTTTAAATAATACCAGATAATGTAAAAAAAACTCGGCGGCATCTTCGATGCCGCCGAGTTGTGTATCTAAGCAGCTTTTAATTGATTGTATTAATTAAAAGCTTCAATGATTTTAGAGAAATCTTCTACTTTCAAAGCTGCTCCGCCAATAAGACCTCCGTCGATATCAGGCTGAGAGAAAATCTCTTTGGCATTGTCCGGTTTCACAGAGCCTCCGTAAAGAATTGAAATTTCTTCTGCAACCTCTCTTCCGTATTTATCAGCGATGATATTTCTGATATGGGCATGGATTTCCTGAGCCTGCTCCGGAGTTGCGGTTTCCCCTGTTCCGATCGCCCAAACCGGTTCGTAAGCGATCACGACTTTTTTAATTTCTTCAGCAGTCAATGTGAAAAGAGCTACTTCAGTCTGGTTTTTTACGACTTCAAGGTGTTGTCCTGCTTTTCTCTGCTCAAGAGTTTCTCCGTTACAATACACCGGAATTAAGCCTTTATCCAATGCTAATTTGATCTTTCTGTTGCAGTGTGAATCCGTTTCACCGTGGTATTGTCTTCTTTCAGAATGTCCGATCAAAGATCCGTTTGCATCAATTGATTCCAACATATCAGCAGAAATTTCTCCGGTATAAGCACCACTTTCATGCTCGCTCATGTCCTGAGAGAAAACTCCGATCTCATCTTTTTCGAAGATATCTTTTGCCATCATTAAATATAATGATGGTGGTGCGATCCATACTTCGCAGTTCGTAGCATTGTTGTTTTTATAGCTTAGTAATTGAATCATTAATTGTTGTGCATCAATTACATTTTTGTTCATTTTCCAGTTTCCTGCAACTATTTTTCTTCTCATAGATTTATTTTTACTTTTTTACTAGATATTAGAGATTAGAAATCAGATGTGAGAAGTTAGACGTATTAATTCCTAACTCCTGATTTTTTTTTATTATTGAATGTTCCACACGTTCTTTAAAAGCTTGTAGAAGGTGTGTTCCGTTTCAGTTACCACCTGATCCGCTTTTATCAGAGACTTGGCAAATTGGATAAATTTTTCACGCTCTTCAGCTGTAGAGTCATCATAGAAGCAACGGGCATGAAATTCAAAATGGTCTTTCCATTCTTCCGGGCGAAGCAATGCAAGAGTTTCCAGCTCATTATCCAGATTCATTCTGAAAGGAAATTCATCTGCTAAATATTGCTGAATAAGCATTCCTTCTTCAGGAGCAAACTCTCCGTCAACAGAAGAAAGAATCATTAATAAATGATAACCGGCGATGGGTTTATTTGATTTTTGCATTATTGGATGTATAATTTAATTAATTTTAATAGTTGATAGTTCTTTTTTGACCATTCACAATTCACCATTGACATTTTAGTCAATATAATCTTTTGCAGGCTGCTTATCCACAATTTTCCCGTTTTGCAAAGTCAGTACAAAAGGATTGCTTCTTGCAATGGTCTTTATCGCAGTTCCGTCCATCATCATATTTTTAATGGTTTTGAATGTGTTCGGATCAGTGGAAACACCGTAAATAACTGCATCTTTCTGAGTGTTCACCTTAGCTTCAACTTTTTGGATCAGCTCTGCTGAAACTTCTTTGGGATGATAAGAGAAAACCAGAATAGCTTTTGGCGCTTTGATGACCTCATCTGTAATTTCCATTCCTGTAGGATCTTCGATCTTGAATTTCACGATCTCAGATTTATATCCTTCCTTTATCAGTCTGGATTCATTTTTTCCCTCCTCGATTTTCCAGGGAGAACCTTCTTCCCAGTATTGGGTTTCATTGATGTAATCATCCTGATTGATTTGGATCGTTTCTCCTGTTTTTTGATTTTTAAGAGAGTAGAATGTTTTGTATTCAGAAGGATTTTTGGCAATTTTTTCTTTTTCCGCAGCAAGATCTGTCCCGATTTTATAATCACGGAAGTCGATAATTGGCTCATGCATGATTCCCTGAGACATAATATAGATCATGATCACCGAAAAGATTCCTAAAATTGCATATTTTAACTTGTTAGAGTCTGATTCATCTTGCTTATTGAAACTATTTCTGTAAAGAATAAACAGAATGATAAGTCCTGCCAAGAGAATAATATCCTTAGTAAAGCTTTCCCAAGGAGTGAATTTGATCGCATCCCCGAAACATCCGCAATCGGTCACCACATTATAGTAAGCTGAATAGAAAGTCAGGAATCCGAAAAATATACAAAGAGCGATTAATGCAGATAGGGTGAATTTAAGCCTGATCTTCAGTAAAAGCATGAATCCGAGCAATAACTCAAGGACTACCACCACAATGGAAAACAGCAAAGCAAATTTTTCCAGAAAAGGCATATTGAAAACTGCCGGAGAAAAATATTCTTCCATTTTAAAGGAAAAACCAACAAGATCCACCGCTTTTACAAAACCGGATAAAATAAAGATGACTGCAACGGCAAGCCTTAATAATTCTTTGATAAAAACGAGTAAACTTTTCATCATATTAAATAATTTTGGGTTCGAAACTGTTTTCCTTTTCAGAGAATTTGATCAGGCAGAATACCGCATAATTCAGCATATCGAAGTAATTCGCATCCAGTCCTTCCGAAACGATCGTTTTACCCTGATTGTCTTCAATTTGTTTGGTTCTGAGCACTTTTTGGTAGATAAGATCTGTGATGGAAGAAATCCTCATATCTCTCCACGCTTCACCGTAATCGTGATTTTTCTTTTCCATTAAAGCTTTGGCTTCATTGGCGAAACGGTCATAAAGGCTCAAAATCTCTTCTTTATTCTCATTAAGGTCATTAGAATATCCTTTTTCCAATTGGATAAGTCCGATAATAGAGTAGTTCACAATAGCGATAAATTCATCCTCCTCACTTTCATCTATCATTTTTTTATCAGTCATCTGCAACGTACGGATCCTGTTCACTTTGATGTAGATCTGATCTGTAATGGAGCTGGGTCTTAAAACCCTCCATGCTGCACCATAATCCTGTAACTTTTTACTGAAAAGATCACGGCATTCATTAATAACTTTCTGGAACTGTATTGATGTTTTTAACATAAATTCTCTTAATCTTCCAAAGATACGAAATAGCTTTCAGAGTTGTGAATTATGAGTTAAAAGTTATAAGTTTGATTGCTGGAATTGATGGTTGTCAAAATTACGTGTGCTAATTGTTTGTAAAGGTAAATTTCGGCTTAGCTTTGTAAAAAGTATAACCTACAACTCACAACTTTTAACTTATAACTCATAGCTAAATGAATCATTCATTAAACTGTAACGGCAGGTTGGTAGATTTAAGTTCACCCAAAATCATGGGAATATTGAATCTTACTCCGGATTCTTTCTCGGATGGAGGGAAATTTAATAATGAAAAAGCAGCTTTGGAACATGCAGAAAAGCTGTTGAAGGAAGGTGCGGATATTATTGATATCGGTCCGCAGTCAACACGTCCGAATGCAAAATTTTTAACGAGTGATGAAGAGATCAGAAGGATTGGAAATGTGATCGCCGGAATTAAAAAAGAATTTCCGGAAGCTTTGATCTCGCTCGATACTTTTTACTCCGGAACGGTAAAATTCGGGTATAATGAAGGGATTGATATCATTAATGATATTTCCGGAGGTCAGTATGATGATAAAATGTTTGATACAGTAGCGCAAACAAGACTTCCTTATATTTTGATGCATGTGAATCCGTCTTATGAAACCATGCATGAAAAGATACAATTTGAAGACATTACTCTGGAAATCAATAAGTATTTTTCGCAAAAGACCAATGAATTATTACAAAAAGGTGTGAAAGATATCATTCTGGATCCCGGTTTCGGCTTTGGAAAAACGGTGGAAGATCAGATGAAAATGATAGAGGAAACAAAATATATGGGATTCGGAAGGTTTCCTTTACTGATAGGGATTTCCAGAAAGTCTTTTATTTATAAACCGCTTGGTAAAAATCCGTTGGACATCAATAAAGAAACCCAGAAACTTCATCTCAAAGTATTGCAGCAGGGAGCCAAAATTCTGAGAGTTCATGATGTGGCGGAGACGAGGAAAACGGTGGAGAATTTTAGAAATTAGAGATTAGAAATAAGAAGTCAGATGCCAGAAATTAGAGGAAACTTATAAAAATAAAAGCGGTTGTCTCAAAAGCCAAATAGTTTGGGTTTTGTCCTTCTGATGAAGAAAGAATCTCATTGATAATCGAAAAAATTAGATTCTTTACATTACATTTTTGAGACAACCTCTTTTTTTTAGTTCATGTTGGCAAGTTTTTCAGAGAACTGTTTTGAAAATTCTTTTCTGTCTGCTTCCAGTTTTTCCTGATTATCAGGAAGAATGTAGTTGAAAAGTATTTTCTGTTCGTTATCGATAAAGATGATCTCTTTTTCTTCTCCGTCTACCATTTGAGCAAAAATCTCCCACATAGAAACATCTTTTAACTTTAAAAGATCAAAAAACTGTTCAGCCTGTATTTCTACTTTTTTCATTTTTTCAGATATATTATTTTTTTAAAATTCTAAGAGTTTAAGTTTAAATTGAATGGCAAAATTCTGCTTAAAATTGGTTGTAGTATAATAACCCACCCTGTAAAACAATCCTAAATTAAAGTACGTGGAAAGAAAATTGGTCCATTCCACGCCCACTTCCTGATACAGGTGATCCAGTTTCCTGAATTTGAACTGATGATATTCAGG
>JAFAAJ010000173.1 GCA_023426625.1 Bacteroidota bacterium | reverse complement strand
CTTCTTTTTCTACAACAACAGAAGACTGAGAAGAATTTTTCAAATCTTCCAATTTAGCAGCAACAGCTTGTTTCAAAGAATTGATCTTTTGCCCGAATTCTTTCTTCTGGTCGTTGGGAACCTCTTTGAATTTTTCAAAAAAATCATTTAGGACTCCTTTCTTACCATTATACTTGATTCGGAAATTTTCTATCTCCTCTTTAGATGTCGCACTGAAATTGTTTACCTCAACAAGTAGTTCTTCTATCTTTTCTATCATTGTTTTGTTTTCAAAAAAAATGTTTTGCAAAAATACGGTTTTTCAACGTAATAATTTTCTTTATTTAATATAAAAAAATCTGCCTCCGGGAAGAGACAGACTTCAATCACTTGTTTCACTTAAATAAAAAAATTACTTTTTTTCTAAAGCTTTGATGCTGATCTGAAGTGTCACCTCATCTTTGATCACTCCATTAGCAGCAGGAGCCTGGAACTTCATGCCAAACTCTTCTCTTTTAATATCTTTCGGTTCAGTTGCAATGCTAACTTCTCCTTCTTTCACAGAAACATTAGCTTTAAACTGAGTAGGCTTTGTAATACCTTTGACCGTTAAATTACCATCTAAAAGAGTATTATAATCCCCTTCAGCAGAAGGAGTAACTTTTGTGATCTCATAGGAAGCCGTAGGGAATTTTTCCACTTCAAAGAAATCTCCACTCTTCAAATGACCATTTAGCTTTCCAAGCTGTTCAGCATCGTTTTGAAGGTCAACAGAAGTCAGGGAGTTCATATCCGCAACAAATTTTCCGCTTTCAAGCTGTCCGTCTTTCACAGTAACATCACCGCTTTCAAACTTAATGGTCCCAAAGTGGCTTGTATTTTCTGATTTAAATATTTTATATCCATTCCACTCTACTTTACTGTTTAAAGTATCTACTGCATACTGAGCTCCTTCCTGAGTGGTGGTTACTTCATTCGTTTCACTTGTAAGAGGTTTGTCTTTTTTACACGACACTACTGCAAGAGATGCAATAAAAAGACTTGGAATAACCAATGAAAACAATTTTTTTCTCATTTTTGATATTATTAATACTCCTGCTAATTTAATAAAAAATTTTATTTTTTTATAAAAACATTACATTTGTAATATGCTATTAGAAATAAACAATTTACATTTTTCATATACTAAAGATAAGCCGCTGTTTCAGAACCTCAACCTGAGATTTGAAGAAGGAAAGATCATTGCACTTGCAGGAGAAAGCGGGTGTGGAAAATCCACCTTACTGAGCCTGATATATGGACTCCTAGACTGGGAAAGCGGAGAAATTATCTTTAATGGAAGATCACTTTTAGGCCCCAAAGGAAATCTGGTTCCGGGAGAGGCGGAAATGAAGTTCGTAGCACAGAATTTTGATCTGATGCCTTATGCTACCGTTGCGGAAAATGTAGGAAAGTTTATCTCGAATATCAATTTAACCAAGAAAAAAGAAACCGTTCAGGAACTTCTGGAAGTGGTGGGACTGGAAGAGTTCGCTCATATTCTGCCTAAATATTTAAGTGGTGGTCAACAACAAAGAGTAGCCATCGCAAGAGCACTTTCTGTAATGCCAAAACTTCTGATTCTGGATGAACCATTCAGCAATCTGGACTTTTCAAGAAAAATAGAACTTAGAGAAAGACTTTTCAGATATGTGAAACAGAATAATATTTCCCTGATCATCTCCACTCACGAACTTCAGGAGATCATGCCGTGGCTGGATCAGATCATTATTCTTCAAAACGGAAGATTAATCCAGAATGAAAGTCCCGAAGAAACCTATAAGCATCCTTATAATGCTTATGTTGCGAAACTTTTCGGTGAGGTGAATATTTTCAGTGAAAATGAAATGGCAGATCTTCAGATCCCCAAATTCTCTTATTATCCTCATGAGATCAAAATTACGGACAACGGTTTGGATGCTGAACTTCTGGAAAGCAGATTTGCAGGAAACCATTTTTGGAATAAGATCAGAGTAAAAAATAAAGAACTGGTTGTTTATTCCAATAAGAAGTTGGAGAATGCAATTAAAGTGGCATTTCAGTAAAGCAAAATTGCGGATTTTCTAAATCGTTAAATTGCTAATCTACACCTGTATTAAAATACATAATCAACAGATTCACTAATAGTTATTGTTAATTTGTGGATAAAAAATTGATAGTAAGAAATCTACTTTCTGAAACTTTTCTTACATTTGTATTTCCACAGCATAAGGAAATTTTTGGTTAATTCTCTTTCTGCCTTTAGACGGACATTAGCAGAACCCTGCAATCAACGTCTTTGAAAGATTACACTGTCCAATTTTTTCCTTTTTTTATGCAAAAAAAATGCGCCTTTGAAGACGCATTTGATTGTTAAGCTTTCTTTACAAATTCAGATTTCAGCGCCATCGCACCAAATCCGTCGATTTTACAATCAATGTTATGATCGCTATCTGGTCTTAGACGGATATTTTTCACTTTTGTTCCCGCTTTTACAGGCTTTGGAGCTCCTTTTACAGGCAAATCTTTGATTACAACCACAGAATCTCCATCCTGAAGCTCATTCCCGTTGGAATCCAATATTTTCCCTGAACTAGCAGCTTCTGCAGCAGTCTCTTCAGGATTCCATTCATAAAAGCACTGAGAACAAACCATCATATTATCACTTGGATAAGTAAACTCAGAGCTACATTTTGGACAAATTACAGTATCACTCATATCTTCTTTTTTGCAAAGATAAATTTTTAACAGATTTATTGGAAATTTTGAATGTGACAATTATCCTGAGTTCTTTTAGGATTACTGTTTTAGCTATAGCAAGACATAAACCGCTACTCAGAATTATCAACTTTAATTCGTACCTTTGCCAATTCAAATCGAAAGAACCTAATCTTATGGAACTTATTCACAGAAACCTGGCCATCGGTATTCATGATGCCTTACAAGAAACATTTTTTGAGAAAAACAAATACGCTGATAAAGTTATTGAAAGACTTTTGAAAGCCCACAAAAAATGGGGAAGCCAGGACAGAGCTGTTGTTTCTGAGATCTTCTACAATATCATCCGTTGGAAAAAACGCCTGGAATATTATATGGGAGAAGGTGTAAAGCCTAATAATATCTACAAACTTATCCTTGCCTACCTTCTTTGGAGCAAAACCAACTATAAAAAATTTGAAGAGTTTGACGGGATAAAAATTGCTGACATTCTTACCAAGCTTAAGAAAAATACTGTTCCTACAAAAGCTATTGAACATTCTATCCCTGACTGGTTAGCCGAAACTCTGGAAAAAGAATTAGGCGAAAGATGGGAAAAAGAAATACAGGCTCTGAATGAGCAGGCTCCGACAGTTTTAAGAGCCAACAGTCTAAAAACCACTACAAAAGAACTTATTTCAGATCTTGCTGATGAAAACATCACTTCTTTCAGTATTAAAAATTATCCGGATGCCATACAATTGGAGGAGAAGAAAAATGTTTTCCTTACAACTGCATTCAAAGAAGGATTATTTGAAGTTCAGGATGCATCTTCTCAAAAGATCGCCTATTTCCTTGATGTAAAAGAAGGACAACGAGTGGTTGATGCCTGCGCAGGCGCCGGAGGAAAAACGCTTCACCTGGCTGCTTTAATGAAAAACAAGGGGCAGATCATCGCTCTGGATATTTTCGAATGGAAATTAGCAGAACTGAAACGCCGTGCTAAAAGAGCCGGAGCACATAATATCGAAACCCGCATGATCTCTGATAACAAAGTCATCAAACGTCTTTATGATAAAGCAGACAGACTTTTAATCGATGCTCCATGTTCCGGTTTAGGAGTTTTAAAGAGAAATCCGGACAGTAAGTGGAAGATCGACAATGATTTTATTGAACGAATCAAAAAAGAGCAGCAACAGATTCTTCAGGATTATTCAAAAATGCTTAAAAAAGGTGGAAAAATGGTGTATGCTACATGTTCTATCCTCCCTTCGGAAAACAATGAGCAGGTAGAAAAATTCCTGGAGACTAATCCGAACTTCAAGATGACCAAAGATGAGAAAGTAATGCCAAGTGAAGGCTATGACGGATTCTATATGGCGTTGATCGAAAGAATTTCTTAAAAAACAAAAACATACACACTTAAAAAACTACTCTAAAACAGGGTAGTTTTTTGTTGCTTAATTCGGCATAAATTGTTAATTTACAATCAACATGTAACATAAACCAATCATTGCATACTTATTGTATTGAAAGAAATTTCAACTCACAATGTTGTGATTATTTACATTAAATTTGTGATTTTTGTAAGAAAATTTTTATTATGGGAAAAAGAATCTTTTTTAACCTCTTCATCTTTTTATTTTGCCTGAGCTATTCACAAACCTACGAGATCCAGTACACAAGCTCCAGTAACGGGAAAACAATTACCGGACAATCTCCTATTCTGGTCTGGGTGAATGAAAAAGAAAACTTCATATTAAGCAACAAGATCAGAGAGCAAAAAAGTGATTATCCTTTTGAAATAACCAAGGTGGAAAAACCATCCAACACCATTGTTTCCTATGCATTTTTAAAACCTAATGAAATCATTTCCACCTCCGATGCAGAAACTGTAGGAAAACAAAATTTTGAACTCACCAATGAAACTAAAAAAATACTAGGCTATACCTGCAAAAAAGCAGTCACTAAAATAAATTCCAACACCATAGAGGTATGGTACACCAATGACCTGAAAATAAAAGGAGGACCTTCTTCATTAGGTCAGAACTTAGGCTTAGTTCTGGAAATTGAAAGAAATAAAAACTCCGCTGTCACAGCAAGTTCACTTAAAAAGGTAAAGAAAACCGATATTGAAAACATCCTAAAAGGTTCTGTGAATTCTACAGATCTGTTAAGTTACAAAGACCTTCTTTGGAAAAGCAGGTTTACCACTTTAAAGGTCTTCGAGAACGAGACAATTAACTTTTCTGATGAGTCAAAATCTGATGAAAACATCAAAAGATTCGCTAACGGAACCATTATCCTGAAAAAAATCAAAATTCCTGAAATCTCAGAAGGTGAAAACATCTTTGTTGAACTCACTCAACAGTCCAATGGTGACGCTTATGACAGAACAGGAACCGTCTTTTTCATTCCCATGGATAAGTCACAATCTTTCTTTAACGGATTGGAAAAAGGTGTTAAAACGCTTCCGGCTTATACCAATGGGAACGGAAAACAATATTTCGGGGTTACCGCAACCGAAAATTACAATCCGGCAGTTGAGATGATGAGATTTTTCACCTCTTTCGGGATCCAGAAATTCAACGACATTCAAATAAAAGGTAAAAACTGGCAATCACAAAATGTTTATCGACAGGATATTACCGAATTAAAACCTCAGCTTTCCGGACAAGACCTCTGGATTGGTACTTTTATCGGCAATTATGATAAAGGAGGACATAAAGTGAGTTTAGAAATTACGATCCACAAAAGCGATCAGGGCATTAATAAAAACACAAAAGCAATTCCTTTATTCAACACGCTGAACATTATGGAAATGGCAGAGCAGGATTATGCAACCATGTTCAATAATGACAAGGGACTTTTTGTAGAATTCACCCTTGAAAAAGACCTGGAAAAAGCACAACTCAGATATATCACCACCGGACATGGAGGCTGGGAAAACGGAGACGAATTTGTCCCTAAACTCAATTCTATCTTTTTGGACGGGCAAAAGGTATTCTCATTTATACCATGGAGAACAGATTGTGGATCTTACCGTTTGTATAATCCCGCATCCGGGAATTTTCAGGACGGACTTTCTTCATCTGATTTAAGCAGATCCAACTGGTGTCCCGGAACCATTACCAATCCGAATTTCATTCCGTTAGGCGATTTGAAAGCAGGGAAACATACTATTCAGGTAAAGATTCCTCAAGGAGAAAGTGAAGGAACAAGTTTCAGCTCTTGGAATGTTTCAGGAGTACTGTTAGGGACCGAATAAAAAAACCTTCTTGCAATTTGAATTACAAGAAGGTAAAAACACAAATGATGAAAAAAAATTATTTCGAGCCACAAAGTAAGGGGTAAAATTTCTAGAATAAATTACCATAGATTAATAATTATTTCAATTTTATTTTGTATATACGGCTTCATCACCAGACCAAAACGAAAAAATTTAACCTGAGTTTTATATTTTACCGATAACAATTGATTTTATACTACCAAATAGATTATTTAATTAAAAATATTAACTTATTGAATTTTTTCATTGTTGTTTTTAAATATCAATTCTACTTTTGCTTCAAATAAATAACAATAACATGTGTGGAATTGTCTGCTTGTTTGATGCCAAACAAAAAACCGAATCTCTAAGACCTCAGGTTTTGGAAATGTCAAAAAAGATCCGCCACCGCGGTCCCGACTGGAGCGGAGTATTTCAGAATGAAAAAATAATTTTTTCCCACGAAAGGCTTGCCATCGTAGATCCTACATCCGGAAAACAACCTTTATTCACCAAGGATAGAAAAGTAGTTCTGGCTGTAAATGGTGAAATATACAACCACAGAGAACTAAAATCTGAGCTTCCGGATTATGAATTCCTAACCCAATCCGACTGCGAAGTTATTTTAGCTTTATACAGGAAATACGGTAAAAATTTTATTGAAAAACTGAATGGTATATTTGCTTTTTCTCTTTACGATCTGGAAAACGACGTTTACCTTATCGCACGCGACCACATGGGAATATGTCCTCTTTATCAGGGATGGGATAGAAACGGCAACTATTATGTAGCTTCAGAATTAAAAGCTTTGGAAGGAATATGCAAAACCATTGAGACATTTCTACCCGGCCATTTTGTTTTCAGCAAAGACGGAAGTGAATTACAGCAGTGGTACACCAGAGAGTGGTACAGCTACGACAACGTTAAAGACAATGAAACCGATATTTTAAAATTAAGGAAAGGTCTTGAAGAAGCAGTTCACAGACAATTGATGAGTGATGTTCCTTACGGAGTACTTCTTTCTGGCGGCTTGGACTCTTCCATTATTTCCGCGGTTACGGCAAAATTTGCAAGGCAAAGAATTGAAAGCAACGACACACAGGAAGCATGGTATCCAAGACTGCACAGTTTTGCAGTAGGACTGGAAGGTTCACCGGATCTTGCTGCCGCAAAAAAAGCCGCAGAACACATTGGATCTGTGCATCATGAAATCAATTTTACCGTTCAGGAAGGGCTGGATGCAGTACGTGATGTAATTTACCATCTCGAAACTTATGATGTAACCACGGTAAGAGCTTCTACTCCAATGTATCTTTTAGCAAGAGTAATCAAATCCATGGGTATAAAAATGGTACTTTCAGGAGAAGGTTCGGATGAGTTATTTGGCGGATATTTATACTTCCATAAAGCTCCCAACGCGAAGGAACTACATGATGAAACAGTAAGAAAATTAGGAAAACTTCACCTTTATGATTGTCTGAGAGCCAATAAAGCCTTAATGAGTTGGGGAATAGAAGGCAGGGTTCCGTTTCTGGATAAAGAATTCATGGATCTTGCCATGACCATCAATCCAAAAGATAAAATGGTAAACGCAGCCGAAGGAAAAATTGAAAAATGGGTATTGAGAAAAGCCTTCGAAGATATGCTTCCGGATTCCATTGTATGGAGACAAAAGGAACAATTCTCTGACGGTGTCGGCTATTCCTGGATCGATACCTTAAAAGAAGTTGCAGAAAAAGAAGTAACGGATGAAATGATGGTAAATGCAAAATTCAGATTTCCTCTGAACACACCTCAAAATAAAGAAGAATACAGATATAGGACGATATTTGAAGAACATTTCCCGAGTGAAACCGCCGCAGCAACTGTTCCGTCTGTACCTTCTGTAGCCTGCTCCACTCCTATTGCCCTTGAATGGGATGAAGCCTTCAAAAAAATGAATGATCCAAGCGGAAGAGCCGTGAAAGTGCATGAAACTTCATATGAATAGAAAATTTTAAATCATAAATGTTTCATTTTTAAACACTAATCCAGCTAATTTTCAGGTCTAAAGCCTGCCGAACACAAAATAAATTTATCAATCCTGTAGCAATACAGGATTTTCTTTTGAATTAACCTTAATAATATTGACAGAATTTAACCGACAATCAAAAATAATATCTAATAAATAATTATATTTGGAAAACGAAAAAATCAATTATAAAAAAATGAGAAGAAACATTACTATCTTATTTGCTTTATTATCTATAAGTTTTGCTTTTGGACAGGGAAAATA
>JAFAAJ010000167.1 GCA_023426625.1 Bacteroidota bacterium | reverse complement strand
CATTTTCCGTTTTTAGTTGCAATCATGATTTGAGAGTTTCCATTTGTTAAATAAGCTCCTAACAGCTGGTCGTTATCTCTAATTTCAATTGCGTTAACCCCATTAACTCTTGGTCTTGAATAGGCTTCCAATGATGTTTTCTTAATGGTTCCGTTTTTAGTTACCATTACTACACTCATCTGATTTACATATTCAGCATCTTTCAGGTTGTTGGTTCTGATATATGCTTTAATTTTATCATCCGGTTCAATATTGATAAGGTTTTGAACAGCTCTACCTTTAGCCGTTTTGGAACCTTCAGGAATTTCAAATACTCTTAACCAATAACATCTTCCTTTTTCTGTAAAGAACAACATGTACTGGTGGTTGGTTGCAGAAACGATATATTCCAGGAAGTCTTCATCTCTTGTCGTTGCCGCTCTGTTTCCTACACCGCCTCTACTTTGAATTTTATATTCTGAAAGTGACGTTCTCTTGATATAACCCGCATGAGAAATAGTAAGAACTACCGCTTCATTCGGGATGATGTCTTCAATAGACATTTCACCTCCTGAATAATCGATTTCAGTTCTTCTTTCGTCTCCATACTTTTCTTTAACCTCAATCAATTCATCTTTAATGATCTGGTATCTTCTGCTTTCATTAGCTAAAATATCTTCCAAATCCTTAATCTCTCTCATGATGGCTTCGTACTCATCACGAATCTTATCAAGCTCCATTCCTGTTAAACGGGCAAGACGAAGATCCAGAATTGCCTGAGCCTGGATTTCAGAAAGATCAAATTCGGAAATCAACCCTTCCTTAGCTTCCTGAGGTGTGGAACTGTGACGAATGATCGCGATCGCTTTATCCAATGATTCCTGAGAACCGATCACCTTCATGAAACCTTCTAGGATGTGAGCTCTTTCTTTAGCTTTTTTAAGCTCATATTGAGTTCTTCTTACGATCACTTCATGTCTGTGTTCTACGAAGTGATGAATGATATCTTTCAGGTTCAGCTGTTCCGGTCTTCCGTGTACCAATGCAATATTGTTCACACTGAAAGAGGTCTGAAGCGCTGTATATTTATATAAAAGATTAAGAACAACATTAGGAATCGCATCGTTTTTCAATTCATATACGACACGAAGACCTTTTCTGTCAGACTCGTCTCTGATTTCGTAGATACCCGGAATTTTTTCTTCTTTTACCAATTCCGCAGTTCTGGCAATCATTTCGGCTTTGTTTACCTGATAAGGGATTTCGGTAACAATAATAGCGTTTCTGTTTCCGATTTCCTCAAAGCTTACCTTAGCTCTCAAAACGACTCTTCCTCTTCCTGTGTGGAAGGCATCTCTTACCCCATCATAACCATAAATGATCCCTCCTGTAGGGAAATCCGGGGCAACAATGTGCTGCATCAGTTCATCTATGGTAATTTCTCTATTGTCAATATATGCGCAGATCGCATTTACAGATTCTGATAGGTTATGAGGAGCCATATTGGTCGCCATACCTACGGCAATACCAGATGTTCCGTTTACCAAAAGGTTCGGAATCTTTGTAGGAAGTACAGTAGGTTCCTGTAAACTATCATCGAAGTTATTCTGAAAATCAACTGTTTCTTTATCCAAATCAGAAAGAACCTCATCAGAGATCTTTTTCAATCTTGCTTCGGTATAACGCATTGCTGCAGGCGGGTCACCGTCCATCGAACCGAAGTTCCCCTGTCCGTCTACCTGAGGATAACGTAAACTCCATTCCTGCGCCATTCTTACCATTGCATCGTATACAGAGGAGTCTCCGTGCGGGTGATATTTACCTAAAACATCCCCAACAATTCTTGCAGATTTTAAATATTTTCTATTAGAAAAAACCCCTAATCCATACATACCATAAAGCACTCTTCTATGAACGGGTTTCAAGCCATCTCTTACATCCGGTAACGCCCTGGAAACAATAACGGACATCGAATAATCGATATAAGATGACTTCATTTCATCAACAATGTTGATAGGAATCAGTCTTTCTCCTTCTTTTTGCATAAACAAATTTTATTATAATGATTGTCAGACCTTTAATTATCAGTCTGAAAATTATTCATCCCCAATTTTTATTAACGGGCTAATTTACGAAAAATTTGCCGATTTTTGTCGGAGAATTTATCCACAAAATCTTAAAAATTCATAAAATATGAGTGTATTGAGTATAACTTTCCACTGTACGAAAAATAATCTTGAGGAATGGGAAAATTATATTGACGAATCTCTGGTCTTAATGACTGAGAATCTTATGGATGTAAGTAAATACATTCTTTCAGAAGTGCATAGTGATTATATCGAAGAAGGTAAGAATTATAATCTTCTTTTAATTTTTGATAATGATGAATTGAGGGATGATTTTATAAAAAGTGAACTGGTGAATATTGCGGAAAGAATTGAGAAAAAATTCGGGCAGGAGATCATGATATTCAATACTTTTCTGAATCCGAAAAAATCCAGATTATAATCCCAACCCTATTATAAAAGCCCTGATTGACAGGGCTTTTTTTTCTTTAATTATCGTCCATGAGGACGTGGAGGTTCAGGTGGTTTTGGCGGAGCTGGCGGATGATGCAAACAGGATGCAAGTATAAAAACCAGAGCCAGAGCTCCCATAATTTTGGATAGACCTTTCATATTTAAAATTTTTGTGATTGGTGATAATCCAACAAGGTTAATGCCAAATCCGAATATCAGAAAATAAGCAAAAACAGCCGTGAAATTCACGACTGTTTTATTGGTTTATATTAATGTTTGTGGTGTTTCTTGTGACCATGGTGCTTGTGTCCACCTTTGTGTTTATCGTAGTGATAAACTCTCTTTTTAACATGTCCCGGAGCATAATATCTTGCACTTCCACCATAAACCTTTTTAGCGTGTCCCGGTGGGAGACCTCTTCTTCCGTGATGTTCGTGTACGATACACGAAGAAAGCATAAACAGCACCAT
>JAFAAJ010000117.1 GCA_023426625.1 Bacteroidota bacterium | reverse complement strand
CCTATAAAGGAGAGCCTGTAACCAAAGGGACCGGAAGATACGGACCTTTCATTAAATACAAAAATATCTTTGTAAACGTTCCTAAAAGATATGATTTTGAAAACCTTTCCCAAAGCGATATCAATGAATTAATTGATGCTAAACTGGAGAAGGAAGCCAACCGATATATCCAGCAATGGGAAAAAGAAAAGATCTCCATTGAAAACGGAAGATGGGGACCTTTCATCAAGTTTGGAAAAGCCATGTTCAAAATTCCAAAGAAAAACGACGATACAAAGTATGATGCAGAGGAATTGAAGAATGTTTCTTTAGATGAGGTGAAGAAATGGATCACCGATCAGGATAAAAATGCCTTTGCCGAAAAGAAAAAACCGGCAGCCAAGAAAACGACTGCTAAGAAGACAACCGCAGTAAAGAAAACAGTTGCTAAAAAACCGGCAGCTAAAAAGTAATTACAATTTTAATAATACATTAAGCACAGAGAGATCTGTGCTTTTTTGTTTTTTTTATTTATTGAAAGAATTTAAATAAAATATTAATATAGGTTTTGAAAAGTGATTTATTTTGCATTTGTTTTGTGTAATGTTTTATATTATTAATTGTTTTGTGTAATTTTGGTAAGAATTTTAAATACAGCCTATGAAAACAAAATCTACTTTTTTTACTTTATTATTGTTGCTTTTTATTGGAAGTACTACTTACTTTTTTTCACAGAATAGTATTTTAGTTGTTTCTTCAGCAACTGGCAACAAGACCGTTCTTCAGCTAAATGCAACTGATGGTTCAGTTATTAATTCTAGTTTTATAGACCTTTCTTCACAATCAGCAGGAACTATTAAAGGAATTGCTCAGGTTGGAGATAAAATCTGGATCACCGATCAGACTGCCGATAAAATTTATATTTATGATCTTACAGGAAATTATGTATCTGCAATCACATCCGGACTTGACAATATTAGAGGGATAAATGTCGTAAATAATGAAGTTTGGGTAGCCAACGACGGAAGTGCTAACGGTGCTACTGCAGACAGTATCATGAGATTCAGCACAACAGGAACCTTTTTAGGTTTTTATGTAGCTCCTAATACATCTATTTTTGATATTGTTGATGACAAAAATGGAACTGTTTATGTTTCAGGACTGACTACTCAGGGAATTCAAAAACTTAATTATACAGGAACTTCTCTTGGAAACCTGGTTGCTCCAAATATTTTTCAAAATTTGCAGCAGATCAACCTTATGAGTTCTGGAAACCTTTTGGCTGCGGTTTTTCAAAACCATAGTGGATCGGGTAATGCTGCAGGAGTTTATGTAATTTCTACAGCAAATGGGAGTATCTTAAACAATTGGCCGGCAACTGATTTGAGAGGAGTTATAGAATTAGAAGATGGTAATGTATTGTTTACCAACGGAAGTGGAGTTCATAAAATTGATACTACAACGGGGGTGAAAACACAACTGCTTTCAGGGGCGTTTCAATATATGACAAAAGCTTTGTTATCACCTTTAGCTGTTAAAGATGTAACTAAATCGGTATCGAAGATTTATCCAAATCCAACGGTTGATTTTATTCATCTTGATAGTACTGAAAATATAGAGAATGTAAAAGTCCTTGCTATGGACGGAAGATTAGTAACATCTGAAATTGTAAATGCAAAATCCTACAAACTCGATGTAAGAAACTTACCGACAGGAAATTATCTTATTGTTTTAGAATCAAAAAATAATACAAGTAAGCATAGGTTCATCAAAAAATAGTGGAAAACCACTGGAATAAAAGAGCCATCAGCAAAATTTTGTTGATGGCTTTTTTTATGAATTAAAAGCTTTAAATATTAATTTGAGGAGGTTTTTTGTATGTTTGCGAAAATATTTAATGAAAACATGCTTTACTTTTATTTTAATAATGATATCTGGACTTTGCTCAGCCCAAAAGCCACAATATCCGGAACCTAAAGAAGGGTTTAAAAAAATAGAGTTGAGCTAGCCCGAGAAACTAAGTGTATTGAAATAAAATAATCAACAAATTATTACATTCTCAAATTTTCAAATTATAAAATATGGATTTTGAAGATTTTATCATTTCTCCCAGAAATTTTAAGACAGAAAACTGGCAGATAGGAAACAGAATTACAAAGGAAATAAAAGAAGATAGTATTGTTCTTCTTTTTGTTTCGGATTACAGAGGAGCGAAAGGAGATGCAGAAGTACAGGATTTTACGGCTGTAAGAAAAGAGTTCTACAAACTTTCCCAATTGGATTTTGAGATTCCTATAGTTGATCTTGGCGATTTGGTGTCCGGGAAATCTGTTCAGGATTCACATTATATTCTGCAGGAAGTATTGTCTGCTTGTCATTATAACAGAGCGATCCCGGTGATTATCGGAGGGTCTAATGATTTTGCTTTCTCATTGTTTTCGGCTTTGAATTTCCATCAGAAAAGTATCAACTATACACAGATCAGCAATATTATTTCTCTGAAACAGGGGGAAGAGATCAATGAACATACTTTTTTAAGTAAAATTTTCGGAGCAAAGAACTTCTCCATAAAAAACTATCATCATTTGGGGTATCAGAAACACCTGAATGAAGTAGATTCTGTAAAACTGATCAAGGAAGTGGAATTTGACATCGTTCGTCTGGCAGAAATGATGAACTCTACAGAGAAAACAGAGCCTTTTTTCAGGAAAGCAGATTTGGTGACCGTCAACTGTGATGCGGTAGAAAGTGTTGGCGAACCATTTTCAATGAATCCACAGGTAAATGGACTGAACAGAAGAGAAATCTGTGCCTATATGAAAGAAATAGGACTGAGTGAAAACCTGAAATCTGTAGGAATTTTTAATTATAACATTTACTCAGAGAATCAGTTGAACCACCAGCTTTTAGCGCAAATGATCTGGTATCTAATCGAAGGGATCAATATTCAGAGATCACATCCAAAAGAAAGACATTATGAAATTTTCTATGTGTTGATCGATGACAGGAAATACGCTTTCAAGAGAGATACATTCAGTAATTTATGGTATTTCGGTGAAGATGAAAATATAGAAAACTGCATCCCTTGTTCCAGAAAAGATTTTGATGATGCGAAGAAAGGGTGGTTAAGCGCAAGACTGATGAAAATATAAAAACGATATGGAAAACATTGTTCCCTCAAAAGTTTCCGTCATTGTTCCGGTTTATAACGTAGAGAACTATCTCCCTAAATGTCTGGATTCTTTAGTGAATCAGACCCTTCAGAATATTGAAATTCTGGTAATAGATGATGGAAGTAAAGACGGTTCTGCACAGATAATTAAGGAGTATGCACAAAAATATCCTGAAAAGATAAGAAGTTTCACCAAAGAAAACGGTGGGCTAAGTGATGCTCGTAATTTTGGACTGGGCAGAGCAACTGGAGATTACATTGGTTTTGTAGACAGTGATGATTATGCCACCGAAACTATGTTTGAAGATATGCTGGCTTTGGCAGAAAAACATCAGGCTAAAATGGTGATCTGCAATATACAGAAAGTAGATCAGAACGGAAATGTGATCCAAAAGCTGACTCAAATTCCCCATATGCAGGAAAAAATAGATCTTGAAAAACATTTCTCAGTGTTTTCGGATATCAGTTATTTTGCATGTAACAAACTATTCAAAAAAGAGCTTTTCGGCAATAAAAGATTCAAAAAGGGGGTTCACTTCGAGGATATTCAGCTTATTCCCCAACTCTTATTGGAATGTGAGATCATTGCCCAAACCCAAAATTATCATTACCAATATCTGGAACGTACAGATTCCATTACCAAAACCCACACGGAAAAAGGATTGGATATTTTAAAGGCAGTGGAAGATGTAGAAGCTGTTTTTGAAAAATCCAAATACAGTTCGAAGAAAAAAGAGCTTAAAAATTTTCAGATTTTCGAAGGAGTTTACTCATTTCTAGCATATCTCGCCTTTGTGCAAAAAGAAAATGTTTTTTATGAAATGTCCGATAAGCTCGATGATTTCGTGAAGAGAAGAAACATAAAAATCAAAGATATATTAAGCTATACTCGGTTTGATAAAAATTATCTTTTATCTTTGCCACTGAAAAAAAAGATTTTCTATCTGTTATTTTTTGCAGGGCAAAAGAAGCTGATAAGGAAATTAATCTAAACACAAATGTAAGTACTCTTGTATTGAATAAGCTGTGAAGGCTTCAGAAGTGAATCCTTTACCAGACAAAAATGCAATGTACTTAAATAGAAAAAAATGAAAAATTTTGAATTGTTCTTAACTCAGACAGGGATTCCTTTTTTTTATGTGAAAATAGGATTAGGCTTTCTATTTTCTTATCTAATTACTTATTTTTCTGTTCCCACCATCATCAAGATCTCCAAAAGAAAAAACCTGATGGACGAACCCGGTATAAGGAG
>JAFAAJ010000094.1 GCA_023426625.1 Bacteroidota bacterium | reverse complement strand
GACTGAGGGAATCCAGATGGAAACCTTATTCGGAGACGGAACGGAAAAAGGATTGATGGGAAAACTGTTTTCTGCCGGAAAAAGATTGCTGACCGGTGAGAATCTTTTTATGACGGTTTTTACCAATGCTTCCTCACAAAAAAGACATGTGACTTTTGCTGCTCCTTACTCCGGGAAGATCATTCCGTTTGATTTGAGTGAATTAGGTGGTAAAGTGATCTGCCAGAAAGACAGCTTCCTGTGTGCTGCAAAAGGTGTAACGGTAGGAATTGAGTTCCAGAGAAAACTGGGTACAGGTTTGTTCGGAGGGGAAGGATTTATCATGCAGAAACTGGAAGGGGACGGAATGACCTTTGTGCACAGTGGCGGTCACGTAATAGAGAAAGAATTACAACCCGGAGAAATTTTAAAAATTGATACAGGCTGTATCGTGGCATTTACTCATACGGTTGATTATGATATTCAGTTTGTTGGAGGGATTAAAAATACAATTTTCGGTGGGGAAGGATTATTCTTTGCTCAACTTCGCGGACCGGGGAAAGTTTGGATTCAGACTTTACCTATTTCCCGTTTGGCAAGCAGGATTTTACAATACGGAACAACCAAAAATAAAGAGCAGGGAAGTCTTCTGGGAGGTTTAGG
Source organism: Bacteroidota bacterium (assembly GCA_023426625.1). GTDB lineage: Bacteria > Bacteroidota > Bacteroidia > Flavobacteriales > Weeksellaceae > Chryseobacterium. The sequence continues at coordinate 4,776 of JAFAAJ010000094.1, read as the reverse complement.
AAACCTTCTGGATGGAGATGGATTTTAAAGGAAACATGCGATAAAAAAATCAATATAAAAGGCTGTCTTGTGACAGTCTTTATTGTTTTTAGATGGTGAAAACAGGAATGGTGAAATAATAGATTTATGTCTAAATTTTCTGTTTTGTTGAATGTTTTTATTGAAATTTTTTAATTCTAGTGAGAAAGGTTTAATATTTATATTGCAAAACTGAAGAAAAATAAACAAGCAGGGTGTTATAATTTTAACCAATTTCGTATTTTTGTATGTTTGCTGAAATATATATGTCACAAGAACTACATCCTACCTATTCCGAAGATAATATCAGAACCCTCGATTGGCAGGAGCATATCCGCTTACGTCCCGGTATGTATATCGGGAAATTGGGAGATGGCTCATCTGCTGATGATGGTATTTATATTCTACTGAAAGAGATCCTCGATAACTCTATTGATGAGTTCAGAATGAAATCAGGGAAAAGAATTGAAATAAAAGTTGACGATGGTAAAGTTACCATTCGTGACTTTGGTCGTGGAATTCCTTTGGGAAAAGTTGTAGATGCTGTTTCCAAAATGAACACGGGAGGTAAATATGACAGTAAAGCCTTCAAAAAATCCGTTGGTCTGAATGGTGTGGGTACAAAGGCTGTGAATGCTCTTTCGGATTATTTCCGGGTAAGATCTTTCCGTGATGGTAGAATGAAGGCGGCAGAATTTTCAAGGGGAGTGATTACTAAAGATCATTCCGAGATCGACAGCTCAGACAGAAACGGAACCGAAATCTCCTTTATTCCTGATGCTGAAATATTCCTTCACTTCAAATACAGGAAGGAATATATCGAAAGAATGCTGCGCAATTATGCGTATCTGAATCCCGGGCTGAAAATCATCTTTAATGGAGAAACGTACTACTCTGAAAATGGTCTTAAAGACTTACTGGAGGAAGAAATGGAAAGCGAAACTCTTTATCCTATCATTCACCTGAAAGATCATGATATTGAAGTGGCGATCACCCATTCGGACAAATCCCAGACTGAAACTTACTTCTCGTTTGTTAACGGACAGAACACCACGCAGGGAGGAACCCACCTTAATGCATTCCGTGAAGCTTATGTGAAAACGATCAGAGAGTTTTTTAATAAAAATTTTGATGCTTCTGATGTAAGGAAATCCATTATTGCAGCAATCTCTATCAACGTGGAAGAACCGGTTTTCGAATCTCAGACAAAAACAAAACTCGGATCTAATGATATGGGACCGGAAGGTCCGACGGTGAGAACTTTTGTGATCGATTTTCTCAAAAGTAAATTAGATAATTTCTTACACAAAAATCCTGAAATTGCAGAGGCTGTTCAGAGAAAGATCCTAATTTCTGAAAGAGAAAGAAAAGAACTTTCAGGGATCCAGAAACTGGCAAGAGAAAGAGCGAAAAAAGTATCGCTTCATAATAAAAAACTTCGTGACTGCAGACAGCATTACAACGATCAGAAAGCAGAAAGAAAAGCGGAAACACAGATCTTCATCACCGAGGGAGACTCTGCATCCGGATCTATCACCAAATCCAGAGATGTAGAAACACAGGCTGTATTTTCCTTAAAAGGAAAACCATTGAATTGTTATGGACTTACCAAAAAAGTGGTGTATGAGAACGAAGAGTTCAACCTGTTGCAGGCAGCCTTAAATATCGAAGAAAGTCTTGAAGATCTCAGATATAACCAGGTGATTATTGCGACCGATGCCGATGTGGACGGGATGCACATCCGTCTTCTGATGATTACGTTCTTCTTACAGTTCTTCCCGGATCTGATCAAAAACGGTCACTTATACATCCTTCAGACTCCTTTGTTCAGAGTTAGAAACAAGAAAGAGACAAGATACTGCTATTCAGAAGCAGAAAGAATAAAAGCATTGAATGAGCTTGGAAAAAATCCGGAGATCACCCGATTCAAAGGATTGGGAGAGATTTCACCGGATGAGTTCAAATACTTTATAGGAAGTGATATCCGACTGGAACCTGTTGTGGTAGGTAAAGATCAGACCATAGACCAGCTTCTGGAGTTTTATATGGGTAAAAATACCCCGGACAGACAAACGTTTATTCTGGAAAATCTGGTGGTGGAAGATCCGGATATTGATAAAAAAGAAATACTAAAAGAAAATGAAATAGAACAAATATAAAACTGCAAAAAAAACACAAATTAAAAACACAAAACTTAAAAAACTTGTTAATTAGTATGAGATTAAGTAACCGTAAAAAAGTGCCGGTTTATAACTTTATTAATACAGTGTTATTAATGGTTTTAATAGGTGGCTTTGCAGCATTTTTCCTTGAAGAGTATAAATTTGAAATTCTTGGAGGAGAAAAGTATTTATTGATCGTAATTCCTGTAATTTTACTGGGTTTTTATTATCTAAGTGGAAGACAGGTTTTCGAATATGACAGCGATGGCGAAGCTCTGAACTTCAAAAACAGGAATATTATTCCTTTTTTAAGCAAAGCATTAAGCGATGAGTTTCCCAAATACAAGCTGTTGAAATATGAAATTATAAACTTATTTTTTGTTAAAAGACTGTATATTACCATTTCAAGTAAAAACAGCGGCGCTACCATTCTAAAATATGAGATTTCTTACCTTACCAACAAAGAAATAAATAATCTGAAGGCATCTCTGAATAAGGTAGTAAAAGCAAATAATGAGAAAAAGGATTAAATGTAAATGATGACAGAAGAACATTCGCATGAAGGGGAAAGCCTGAAAAAAGTTTCCGGACTCTATAGAGACTGGTTTCTGGATTATGCTTCCTACGTAATTTTAGATAGGGCGATACCATCGGTTTATGATGGATTTAAGCCTGTTCAGCGAAGAATCATGCATTCCATGCGCGAGCTGGAAGACGGACGTTATAATAAAGTAGCCAATATCGTTGGAAATACCATGAAATATCATCCTCATGGTGATGCTTCCATTACCGATGCCATGGTGCAGATAGGGCAGAAAGAACTCTTGATAGATACTCAGGGAAACTGGGGGAACGTCTATACAGGAGACTCTGCGGCGGCGGCAAGATATATTGAGGCAAGACTTACGCCTTTCGCTCTGGAAGTTGTTTTCAATCCGAAAACCACAGAATGGGTGAAATCTTATGATGGAAGAAATAACGAACCGGTAGATCTCCCGGTAAAATTCCCTTTATTGCTGGCTCAGGGAGTAGAAGGGATCGGTGTTGGGCTTTCTACCAAGATACTTCCCCATAATTTTAATGAACTGATCAATGCTTCTGTCGCTTATTTAAAAGGTAAAAAGTTTGAACTTTTCCCTGACTTTCTGACGGCAGGATATCTGGATGTTACAGAATACAATGACGGGCAAAGAGGAGGTAAAGTAAGAGCAAGAGCTAAAATCTCACAGGTTGACAAACATACCCTTGTTATCTCCGAGCTTCCTTTCTCTAAAACAACCAGCGATCTTATCGATTCCATTTTAAAAGCCAATGAAAAAGGGAAGATCAAGATTAAAAAAATCGAAGATAATACTTCAGATTCCGTTGAAATTCTTATTCATCTTCATAACGATGTTTCACCTGATAAAACCATAGATGCGCTTTATGCCTTCACCGATTGTCAGGTTACCATATCTCCAAACGCTTGTGTAATTGTAGGGGATAAACCGATGTTCCTGAATGTTTCCGAAATCTTGAGGATGAACACAGATCATACGGTTTCATTACTTAAAAAGGAACTGGAGATCGAACTTCATGAGTTACAGGAAAGCTGGCATTTCTCTTCACTGGAAAGAATCTTTATTGAAAACAGAATTTACCATGACATTGAAGAGGTAAAAACCTGGGAAGACGTTCTGAAAACGATTGATGAAGGATTGAAACCGCACACAGGACACCTGCTAAGAGCCGTGACGGAAGAAGACATTCTGAAACTTACCGAGATCAGGATCAAAAGGATTTCAAGATTCGATTTAGATAAATTTAAAGAAAATATAGCCGCTCTTGAAGGAAAAATAAAGCAGGTAAAACACCATTTAGCCAACCTTATCGCGTATGCTATCGATTATTATCTGAATATTCAGAAAAAATACGGAAAAGGAAAAGAAAGAAAAACAGAACTTAGAATTTTTGATACCATTGATGCCACCAAAGTTGCGGTAGCCAATGAAAAATTCTATGCTAATTTTGAAGAAGGCTTCATCGGGACTTCCCTGAAAAAAGATCAGTATTTGTTCGACTGCTCCGATATTGACGATATCATTACTTTCAGAAAAGACGGTAGCATGAAAGTCGTAAAAGTGGAAGCCAAAACTTTCATCGGAAAAGACATCCTTCATGTTGCTGTTTGGAAGAAAAATGATAAACGAACGGTCTATAACATGATCTATCGTGAAGGAAAAGAAGGACCTTACTATATGAAGCGTTTCTCCGTAACGGGAGTAACGAGAAATACCGATTATCCTTTAGCTTCCGAGAGAAAAGGTTCCGAAGTGCTTTATTTCTCGGCTAATCCAAATGGCGAGGCGGAAACGGTAACCGTTTTGTTAAAACCCAATCCAAGAATCAGAAAGAACAAAATGGAAATTGATTTCTCTCAATTGGCCATCAAAGGAAGAGATTCCAAAGGAAATCTGGTAACAAAATATGCCGTGAAAAAAGTGGATCTTAAAGAAGAAGGGGTCTCTACTTTGGCACCGAGAAAAATCTGGTTTGATGATACCGTAAGAAGACTGAATGCAGACGGAAGAGGAACATTACTGGGCAGCTTCAAGGG
>JAFAAJ010000011.1 GCA_023426625.1 Bacteroidota bacterium | reverse complement strand
ATATTCCACGGATAAACCTCATACCGCATCGCTTCCGTTACTTTGTCCAAAGCGGATTTTGAGGCAGAATAGAATCCACGGAAAGGCAATCCCATTTCACTTCCTATACTTGAAATGTTGATGATCTTTCCGAATCTGTTTTCACGCATTTTAGGTAAAACGGCGCTCATCATCTGCACTGCACCTACCAGATTCAGGTTGAATAATTTTAGAATGTCTTCTTTTGTAGAATCTTCTACTGCACCCACCATTCCCATTCCGGCATTATTGATCAGAATATCGATCCTTGTTTCTGTTTTCAGCACTTCGGCAATAGCATTTTGAACCGCATTATTATCCGTAATATCTGTAGGAATGGAAGTAAAATATGAACTTTCCGTATTTTTTCGGCTTAAACCATATACTTTATGACCTTTTTTCCCGAAATATTCGGCCAGAACAAAACCAATTCCGGATGATGTTCCTGTAATGATTATAGTTTTTGGATTCATTATATCATATTTTCAAATTATCACTTTGGATAGATCCTCCCAAAACATCGGGTAAGATTTTTCCACTACATTTTCATCTTCGATATTAAGTTCTTTGATCAGGCAGAATGGAGCAAAACTCATTGCCATTCTATGATCCTGATACGTTTTTATAGAAATATTTTCATCGCTTTCACCATACCTGATGGATCGGATCGTTGAGTCCGTAATTTCGGTTTCTACACCCAGTTTTTTCAATTCGTGATGTAAAGCCAGAAGTCTGTCGGTCTCTTTGACTTTTAAAGTGCCCAGTCCGGAGATTTCAAAAGGGATTTGAAGCGCAACGGCAGTTACACAAAGAGTTTGGGCAATATCCGGACAGTTATTCATATCCAGAATGATTTTTTCAGGGAATGAGAAGCTGTGTTCCGGCTGTAAAGTAATTTTATTTTCATTATCGGAAAAGATCGTTTTTACTCCAAAGAACTTTTCATAAATTTTGGTGATCGCAGAATCTCCCTGAGTAGATTCCCTGTAAAAACTTTTCAGATGAATGGTTTCTCTGCCTAAGGCGCAAAGCGAATAATAATAGGATGCGGAACTCCAGTCACTTTCTACTTCATAACTGATAACTGAAGATGTATCATTTCCGGTAAACTTTTCAACTTTAATGGTGTTTCCGGTAAACTTCGCCTGAATGCCAAATTTCGACAGAATATCCAATGTCATTTCAATATAAGACCTTGAAGTAACTTCTCCCACAAGATGAATTTCTAATCCGTTTTCCAGCTTTCCGGCGATCAATAAAAGTGAAGTAATAAACTGGCTTGAAACATTCGCAGGAACATCAACTTTTGATTGAGTGATCTTTCTTCCCTGAATTTTTAAAGGAGGAAAACCTTCATTTTCTAAATACTCGATCTCTGCTCCTAAGTTTTGTAAAGCAGAAACCAGATTTTTAATAGGTCGCTCCTTCATTCTTCCTGATCCTGTAAGAATCGTGGTTTTCCCTTCCTGAATTGAATAATATGAAGTCAGGAAACGCATGGCTGTTCCTGCATGATGAATATCCACAACATCTGAATCTTCAGACAATGCTTTTTTTAGCAATTGGGTGTCCTGGGAATTAGAAAGATTCTTTATTCTGATATTATCGAACAAACTTTCCAGAATCAATAAACGATTCGAAATGCTTTTCGAACCGCTGATCTGTATGGTCTTGTCTCCAATTAACCTGGCCTTTTCTAGCTTCATTATTTCTTCAGATTTTAGCTACCGGATATCAGATTAAATGAATCTGACATCCTGTGTCTACTTTAATTTTTCATTATTCTGATGCCGATCCTTATCACGGTCGGTTTTCACTTTCATTTTTTTATCAAAAGCTTCCTGCAAGTTCACTCCGGTCTGATTGGCCAAACATAACGTAACAAAGAGTACATCTGCCAATTCTTCTCCAAGATCTTTGCTTTTGTCACTTTCCTTTTCACTTTGCTCTCCATATCTTCTGGCGATGATCCTTGCCACTTCGCCTACTTCCTCCGTGAGCATTGCCATATTGGTGAGCTCGTTGAAATAGCGGACGCCAATTGTTTTTATCCACTCATCAACCTGCTGCTGTAGATGGGTAATTTCCATTATTGATAAGCTCCGAGAGTAGGATTAGACGTTCTGGATACATTCACAATATCGAAAGGAACTGTTCCTGCTACAGTAATATCCCCTTTGTTTTTAGCAGGAGAATCTGGTTTTACCCTTAGATTAAGATGCGAAGTGAAATAATTTACAAATTTCGGATCCTGATTATTGAAACTCTGAATAACATTTGGATTACTGTCAAATGCAAATCCTGCATCTGATGTTCCTGAATATTTAAGAAGTGAATTCTGGATCAGGTAATTGAACAGTTGTCCAGGGGTCTGTTCGAAATTCACCGAATTATCTATATCTGAATAAACAATACTATTCTTTATATTAATATGTAGAGCTCCCAACTCTGTTTGTCCGGAATCATTGATCCATTCATTGGTTGCAAAAATACCGAGCCTATTCATCGATGACATGGTCTCTGTATAATTGGCAATAGTGGAATGAGTATAGGTATGATTGCCTCCTTTGAACACCCCGATACAAGATTCTCCACAGTTATTCATAACCAGATTGCTTGCATTTACAGTAGAATTTACAGCATAGATTCCATATTCATAGAAAGTATGGATAAATGAATTGGAAATATTGGCATTGGCTTGCTTCATATCCAGACCTCTCACACCTCCGAATAGTCTTGCGTAGTTCATATTAAGAGTGGAATTGGGTTCCATCTTAATGGAATTCCAGTTTTTAGGAATAGTATCGTATTTCGGATCATTTCGGTCTCCACGGAACACAACTTCATTATTTAAGGCTCCGTTGACATTCAAAAATGCCCCCGAGGAAACTTTCATACCACTGTTTTTATGGAAATAGACTTTAGTTCCTGCTTCAATCACAAGATTTACATTTTGCTCAACGGTCAGTTCGCCATAAATGATTTTAGCCTTATCATTGGTCCAGGTTGTATGGTTGCTGATCACATTCGGGTTACCCGGAGTTTGTATGAAGAATTCAGCATCCTGAACAACGGAAAATAAGGTGACATGCTGTTCACCTGTAGGATTGGTAAAAATAACACGGTCTTCGGCAATCGCTTCCGGTCCTGAAGCTTCCGGTGCAATTTCGACAAAAATATAAAGGCTGTCTTTCTTTCTCAACGGAACATTCTGGAAATCATGTCCGGATTTTCCGTCTACGTTGATCTTATATAAAGAAGAAGCTCCTTTTTCAAGATGGATACGCGGAATCATGATGTCTTTATCTTCATTGTTGTACTCTTTTACGGCATACGTTTCAGAACGAACCTGATGATAAACAGTATCACAAAAAACGGTGTCTCTGGAAAAGCGCAACGGCTGGGTCGGAGAATCAAAACTAATGTCATCTTTGTTACACGATACAGCCATTAAAAGTAGCCAGAAAGAGAAAGCCAGTAATGATTTGAATTTCATCGAAATTAAAAATTTAAATTGATTTCAAATTTAACGAAAATACTTTGAATTTCTTATCAATTAAAAATTATTGAGTTGCGTATTTGGATTTTAGAAAAAATATTGTATTTTTGCAGCCTAAAATTAGCAGAGAAATATCCATTACTATTTCGAAAGCAAAACTTTAATTTTTTTAAAAATTGTATTATGAAAAACGGAATTCACCCAGAAAATTATAGACTTGTTGTTTTCAAAGATATGAGTAACGACGAGATGTTCCTTTGCAAATCTACTGCGGAAACAAAAGATACTATCGTGTATGAAGGACAAGAGTATCCACTAATCAAAATGGAGATCTCTTCTACATCTCACCCTTTCTACACTGGTAAAGTGAAGTTAGTAGATACTGCAGGAAGAGTAGATAAGTTCATGAACAAAAACAAAAAATTCGCTAAGTAATTTTTTGAACGTACAATATTCAAAAGTCTTTCGGTTTTCCGGAAGACTTTTTTATTTGTAATTTTGTTAAACATTGAACATTAAATTATAAACTCGACGATGCAATTAGTATTTTCAGATGCACAATATTGGGAAGATTTTCTTCCGCTTACTTTTACCCGCCCTGTCGCAGAAATGCGTTGTGGGATTCTTACATTTTCAGAAAGATGGCAGAAAATATTAGAGAATAACGATATTTCTTATTTTACAGAAGATTATCTTCAGCAGAAATTTAAAAACCCCGAAGATGTGGAAAGCCTTTTTCTGGTGACCAATTTTCTTCCTACAGAAGGAGTGATCCAACAGATAAAAGATCTGAAACAAGGCGAAGCTTTGGTTTATGAGGACGAGTTGATCGCTGCAAAGATCAATATGAAAGGATTTTCCTTAAATCAGATTGAGAAAATGACGGATATTAAAGAGGAGCTTGTTTTCTTTAAGAAACCTACGGATCTGTTTACTTATAATGATAAAGCTATAGATTTCGATTTTGAACTCATTACCAAAGGACGAGCTTCTCAGGAACTTTCAGCTACCAACGGGTTTTTAGGGGACAAAAAAGATCTGTTCATAGAAGAAGGGGCACAAATAGAATTTTCTACCTTAAATACAAAGTCCGGGAAAATATACATCGGGAAAAATGCCGAAGTGATGGAAGGTTGTAACCTGAGAGGACCTATCGCTCTTTGTGAAGATTCTAAATTCAATATGGGAGCAAGAATTTATGGTGCCACTACCATCGGACCTCATTCCAAAGTTGGAGGTGAAGTAAGCAATATTATTATTTTCGGATATACTAATAAAGGACATGATGGTTTTGTGGGCAATTCCGTGATCGGAGAATGGTGTAACCTGGGAGCCGATACCAATTCTTCCAACCTTAAAAATAATTATGGAAACGTAAAACTTTGGAACTACAGAACCAAAGCTTTTGAAGATACAGGATTGCAATTTGCAGGACTTATCATGGGAGACCATTCTAAAACTGCCATTAATACCCAGCTTAATACCGGAACAGTAATAGGAGTGGCATCCAATATTTTTAAAGAAGGTTTCCCGCCTAATCATGTGGAGAATTTTTCGTGGGGCGGATTCAAAGATGACGAAAGATTTAAACTGGATAAAGCCTATGAAGTAGCGGAAAGAGCTATGGCAAGAAGAAAAGTGCCATTGACAGAAGAGGATAAAGCTATTCTGAAACATATTTTTGATGCCTATTAATGCTTGCTATAAAACAAAACTTCAATATTTTTGAAGTTTTTTTATTTCGGATGTAACACTATTTAATTTTTAATTGTCTTACTTATAGAAACAAAACTTATGACCCAAGAGACCTTTAAGAATACGGTGTTTATTCTCAAAAATGAGATGTATCGTTTTGCGAAAAGGTTCGTCATGAGCAGTGATGAAGCAGAAGATGTAGTACAGGATCTGATGTTGAAATTCTGGCAGAAAAAGGATGAGCTGGAACAATTCGGGAATTTGAAGTCCTATGCATTGAAAGCCGTCCGGAACGAATGCCTCAACAGACTGAAGCATCACGATGTAAAATTAGGTTTTGCAGATATGCAGCTACATCGTTCGGAACTCTACAGTATGGAAGTTAATAATCTGAAAGAACATATTATTGGTTTTATCAATCAGCTTCCGGAAAAGCAAAGAATGGTGATCCATTTGAAAGATGTGGAAGAGTATGAAGTGTCGGAAATTTCCGAAATACTGGAAATGGAAGAGAATGCGATAAGAGTAAATCTTATGCGGGCAAGACAAAAAGTAAAAAAACAAATTTCACAACTGATGAGCTATGAGCAAAAATCAATTTCAAGATAAATACAATGAAGTCTTCCAACAACTGAAGGAAGAAAAAATGGACTGGGATTTTGAAGATTTCCTTCAAAAAGCAGAAAATAAAGATCAGGATACCAAAATTATCCCGCTCGATCCCAAGAAACCGTCTTTCCCAAAATGGTTCTGGATGGCGGCAGGTTTCCTTCTTGTTTTTAGTGTCGGTTTCCTTTTAAATAATAGTGCAGACTCTAATGAGCAGGTAAAACTGGTAGAAAATGAGATATTAAGACAAAAGTCTGAATTTATAGCAGAAAACAATATTCCTGAACAGCAGGTCGCTTTACACAATACGGACTCAATTTCCGGAGCGAAGAAAGATTCAATTTTTCAGGAAAATAACGTCGTGGAAGCAGATGTTTTAGATGAGATCTTACCAAAAAGAGGAAGACTGAAAAAAGAAACCAGACCCAGATTTGTAAATAATACTTCTTATAAAAATACAGCTTCAAAAGATTCTACAGGATACAAAGACTCTTATGTCATTGTAAACGGAAAGAGAATTGACAATGTAGAAGAAGCGATTAATGTAACTAAATATTCATTCCAGATATTGGCCAACAACGTTAGTGAAACATTGTCCCAACCTAAGGTAATGAATGCCGATTATTAAATTAAAAATGATGCAGGGCATTAATAATCACAACTGAAATAAAATTGAACATGAAAAAATTACTGATAATATTTGCACTTGCTTTTTCCCATTTCTTTAATGTATATGGGCAGGAAGATAAATTTGATAAGCTTTTTGATAAATACCAGGAAGTAGAAGGTGTAACAACCATTAAAATTGCCAAACCTATGTTCGGAATGCTCAGTAGCCTAAATATTGATGATGGGCAACTGGACCAGATCAAGCCCTTATTGTCAAAAATTAATGGGTTAAAAATCCTTATCGTTGAAAATCCGGATGGAAGCAACAGTGATGAGGTCAAAAAAACTAAGGGCAGTCTGTCACAATTAGGAAAAGACATTTCTACCTATCTGTCAAATCTGAAGTACAGTGAGATCATGACGCTGAATAGTGACGGGTCAAAAATAAAATTCCTTTCCTCACAAGCCAAAGACGGAATATTGGATGATCTGCTCTTAAGCATCAGTGATGATGGCGGAGAAAACATTTTGGTGAAACTGGACGGCAGACTTTCCATGGATGAGATCAATAATCTTATCAGTTCCAGCGAAACCGCTACCAATTCTGTAACTAAGACCAAGAGCAGCTTAACTTCCGAAACTTCTTCTTCATACTTAAACGGAGAGAATAGAAATGTAGGAGAGTTTTCAGGAATCCATGCAAGTACAGGAGTAAATGTGATCTTCAAACAGGAAAGTCCTACCACGGTTAAAGTAATTGCAGATGCAGACAAACTGCAGTATGTAGTCACTAAAGTTGAAAATGGGATTCTGAAAGTGTATATTGATACGAAGGGTAAAAGGAATATAAGGTTCAGGAATTTAAGTGTGAATGTGTCTTCTCCAAAAATGAACCAGATCAAAACATCTTCAGGAGCGAACTTTAGCACGGTAAATTCTGTAAGAGAGAATAATCTTGACATTGATGCATCTTCGGGATCATTAGTAAAAGGAAAATTCACTGTTTCAAATGCAGCCAATATTAATGTGACTTCCGGTTCCAATATCAAAGCAGATGTAAATGCAGGAAACCTGGTTATTAAAGGTTCGAGTGGCTCCAATACAACATTCGAAGGACAGGCAAACTCTGCTAATATAAACATCAGCAGTGGAGCAACCTGCAAAGCAGAAAACCTGAGACTGAATAATGCTGAGGTAGAATCTACATCAGGAGGTAATCTGACCATCAACGTATCAAAAAAACTTAAAGTAAGCGCTTCATCAGGAGGTTCCATTAAATACAAAGGAAACCCTGAAATAGAATCCAACGTTAATAAAATGTCCGGAGGAAGCTTAAAACAAATGAATTAAAATTGATGACCATGAAAATAGTGAAGAGAGTTTTTCTAACCATTTGTGCGCTATTTCTGCTGCAGTCGTGTATTGTCTCAACCAGTCCGAATATGGCGTTCTTCAGAGATAATCATAATGATTTTAAAAATGTAACATTCGAGAGCATCAACGTTCCGTTATTTCTCGCAAAACCATATATCAAGAAAGCCTTAAGGGAAGAAGGAGAAAGTGAAGAGGTGATAAAGCTGGTAAAGAAAGTTTCAAAAATAAAAGTATTAACTGTTGAAAACGGTGACAGAACAATGCTGAACGGTTTTACCGAATACCTTAATAACAACAATTATGAAGATTGGGCGACCATAAAACATGATGGAGAAAATATCAACGTGAGAGTAAGACAAAATGGCGAGGCTATTAAAAATATGCTGATTACCGTAAACTCAGATAAAGATCTTGTGTTGGTGGACATTAAAGGAAACTTTACAACACATGACATTTCCAGAATGATCAATTCCTTTTCAGACAAGTAGTTTTCATATTACTATATATTTTGTACAATCGACCGTTTCTTAAGCAGAAGCGGTTTTTTGATTTAAGTTATTGATTATTAAATTTTATGTAAACTATTAAAAGTATTTTCAAATCTCAATAAAATAGTCTAATTTTGCAAAGAAAGTAAAGATGTCTATTCATAACAAAATTGTAGAGACAGCCATCACTTTCGATGACGTTCTTCTAGTCCCTTCTTATTCAGAAGTTTTACCTAATCAGGTTTCATTAAAATCAAGACTTACCGACAAAATCACACTGAATGTTCCGATAGTTTCTGCTGCAATGGACACAGTTACTGAAGCGGATCTGGCTATTGCTTTGGCAAGAGTGGGAGGTCTGGGTTTCATTCATAAAAACATGACCATCGCTGAACAGGCGGCGCAGGTGAACCGTGTAAAACGTTCGGAAAACGGAATGATTTCCGATCCTGTAACTCTTTCAAAAGACCATACTTTAGGAGAAGCCAAAGAAACGATGGCAAGATACAAAATTTCAGGACTTCCGGTTGTAGATGCCAATAATGTTCTGATCGGAATCATTACCAACAGAGATGTAAAGTATCAGGAAAACCTTGATATGAAAGTGGAAGAGATCATGACAAAAGAAAATCTGATCACTTCCGATAAAAATACCAATCTTGAAAAGGCTAAAGAAATCTTACTTAAAAACAGAGTAGAAAAATTACCTATCGTAGATGCGGAAAATAAGCTGGTTGGATTGATCACCATTAAAGATATCGATAACCAACTGGAATATCCAAATGCCAATAAAGACCAAAACGGACGCCTTATCGTAGGAGCCGGAGTAGGAGTATGAGAAGATACACTGGACAGAATCGCTGCTTTAGTGGAAGCCGGAGTGGATATTGTTGCCATTGACTCAGCTCATGGACATTCAAAAGGAGTGTTGGATAAAATTTCTGAGATCAGAAAAGCATATCCTGAATTAGATATCGTTGGAGGAAATATTGTGACGGCAGAAGCGGCAAAAGACCTTATCAAAGCAGGAGCCAATGTTCTGAAAGTAGGAGTAGGACCTGGATCGATCTGTACAACAAGAGTAGTTGCAGGAGTTGGAGTTCCACAATTATCGGCTATTTATAATGTATATGAATATGCAAAATCTGAAAATGTTACTGTAATTGCTGACGGAGGAATCAAGCTTTCCGGAGATATCGTAAAAGCCATTGCAAGCGGTGCAGGAGCAGTAATGTTGGGTTCGCTTTTGGCAGGAACAGATGAAGCTCCGGGTGAAGAGATTATCTTCCAGGGAAGAAAATTCAAATCTTATCAGGGAATGGGAAGTCTTTCCGCTATGAAGAGAGGAGGAAAAGAAAGATATTTCCAAAGTGATGCTAAAAAATTCGTTCCGGAAGGAATTGAAGGAAGAGTGCCGCACAAAGGGAAATTAGAAGATGTGATCTTCCAGCTTACCGGAGGTTTAAGAGCCGGAATGGGATATTGTGGAGCGAAAGATATCGAAGCATTACAGAAAGATACCAAAATGGTAATGATCACAGGAAGCGGATTGAAAGAATCCCATCCACACGATGTTATCATCACTCAGGAAGCACCTAATTATTCTTTATAATAATTTTGAACAATAAATGAAGCCATGCAGAACGCATGGCTTCATTTATTTACTTTGACGAATTTAAACTTCGGTTTGATCACAAAATTCAGGAATCTGCCTTTCGACTGTGCCGTTCTGAATCTTTCTGCAATATGCTGTGGAACATTCAGATAGTCGTATATAGCTCCCGACTGATATATGATGCGCAATATTTCAGTTTCCGGGAAATAAATGTAATGATGTACAACAGAAGAAGGCATACCATACTTTCTGCAAAAAATATTCCCTTTGAGAAATAAAAAAAGCTTCCGGGTTTTCCGAAAGCCATTGTTTTTTATTAAAGTTTATTTTTAAAATCTTCGATCCGGTGTTCCGTTAAAGCATTTCCTTTCTCGATCTTTTCTTTAGAATACAACCGGAAATCATTTTCTGTTTTTTCCAAAAGATAATCATAAGGTCCTACCGATGAGATCAGCTTAACCAAAACCGGTGATATTTCCAGACAGATGAATAGTCCCATAATAAAAGCGGCAGCTAAACCAATGATGGCGGAGTTTTTACCTAATTCATCCAAAGCCTGCAATCTAGCGGCAAAACCATTGAATTTATCTTCAAAAGTTTCCGTAGATTTTCTCTCTGTTTCCAGGTTGGTATACACTTTTGAGATCTCCTTATCCAGATATTCCAGTCTTGGAGCAGATTGTTTCTGGTAATTCTCCAGATCCTGTCTTCTCTGTTCTTTAAGATCCTGTTTACGTTTGGCATTTGGTCCGAATCCTTCCTTACCGCTGGTTAAGCCGGATTGTTTTCCTAAAATTTCTTTTTCCAGTTCCACTGCAGCAGAATCATAGGACTTTTGATATTCTGTAATCTTATCGGATATTTGTTTTTTCTCTGCCTCAAAAGGTCCGCTTTGTTGGAGAATCCTTCCGTTCATTTCTCCCTGAAGTTGCTTCTTGTTTCTCTGAATGATCGTATTGAGCTGCTTGTTGATCTCTTTCTCGAATATTTTCAACTCTAGAGGTTTAGAAATGATGATCCCTAAGAAAGTTGCCAAGATAAGTCTCGGAACCGCCATTAAAAACTGATTCCAGATTGTTCCTGTTTTTTTAATAGATGATACAATATAACGGTCCAGATTGAAGATCATCAATCCCCATAAAATTCCGAAACCTACAGATGCCCAAATGTTGTCAAAAACTGTGTACATCGCATAGCCTGCGGAAAGTGTAGCAAAAACAGCCGTAAAGAGAACAATTCCCCCGATTCCGGCGAACTTATTCCACTCACTCGGTGTTTTTCGTAAAATGTGAATATTCCCTCCTGAACATATCAGCAGGAACTTCTGAAACCAATTCATAGAATGATTTGCCTGGTTTATAATAGGTTGATTACTTTTCATACTGAAAATTTATACAAAAATACTACTAAAAACCGTACCAATGTTAAAAATAGTATTATGTTTTACCAAGTATAACTGTATTTTATTTTAATTTGCTGTTATTCAGTTGTTTAATTTCATTAATTAAAATTTTGTATCTTTAAATTACACAATCAAAAAATATTGCACTATGAGAAATGTAATGAGACTTTCAGTAGCTACCGTTTTCTTGTTTTTATTCTCTTGTACGAAAGAAAAAACAGTAGACCAGGAATTAAAGGAAGCCGCAGCAGGAATGAATAAGTTAACTCCTCAAATGCTTAATGATATGATCCGTTTAGACAGTGTTTCTACGGAACCGGATAAGATCCTGAAATATAATTATACTTTAATGGAGGATGAAAGGGAAAATGTTTCAGAAGAAGACATCAATGCTTTTAAAAATGAAGCCAAACAGGAAGCTTTGAATGCTGTAAAAACTTCTGCTGATATGCAACAGTTCAAGGAGGATGATGTTACCCTGAAATATGTGTACTATGATAAGAATGGTAAGCTTACCGCCGACTTTTCGATTACCCCATCCGAGTATAAAAAGTAACAACAGAAAAATCCGGAGTCTTATTTTATACGATCCGGATTTTGTTTTAAAAAGCTTTCCCAGCCGGTATAAGATTTAGTATCAGCAATAGTCCCGGAATTGAAATGATGACAAACCGCTACTGCCAATCCATCAGAAGCATCTAAATATTTTGTAGGAAATTCTTTCAGATGTAAAAGATTCTGAAGCATGCCGGCTACCTGTTCCTTACTGGCATTTCCGTTTCCGGTGATCGCCATCTTTATTTTTTTTGGAGAATATTCGGTGATGGGAATATTACGGTATAGACTTGCTGCCATGGCAACGCCCTGTGCGCGTCCCAGTTTCAGCATACTTTGGACATTTTTGCCATAAAACGGAGCTTCCAGAGCTACTTCATCAGGATGAAATTCATCAATTAAAGCCAGGGTTTTATCAAATATATACTTAAGCTTGGTTTCGTGGTTGGGATATTTTTTTAGTAAAAGTTCATGGATGGAAACCATTTCCATCTTGCCTTTTTTCACGGAAATGATTCCGAAACCCATTACTGTGGTTCCCGGGTCTATTCCTAATATTATTTTCTCTGAAATCATTGGTTCAAAGATATGATTTTCCCGTTTCATTTATTGTCGGAAAAAAATGTAATTTTCAACAAAAACTTCTTAAATTCAACAAAAAATTAATATGAAAAACTTGTTACACCTTTTTGTTCTTCCCATTTTTATTTTTTATAATTTATTGCATGTGAATGAATTGAATAGAAGCAGGGAGAGAACCCCTTTTCACGAAAACAGCCAAATCGTTTATCTGTTCTTTGCCATTGAAAAAACAGATCAGGACATGTACAAAATTATCCTGCAGGATAAAAAGATGATGCCCGGAAAACTCAAATCCCAACCCATTTTCAACAGAGATTCAGGAAAAGCAGGTGACATTATTGTTTCCTTGATGGATTCCGAAGGAAAAGATGTTGTGAAGCAGCTGATAGAAGATCCTCTAAATCCGGAAATGGAAACGTATGAGAACGGGATCAGCAGACATAAAGTTTCTCTACAAAATGCTGAGTTCAGCGTAAGATATTCACATTCGGCAGAGATCAGTTCTGTAAAAGTAGAAAAGATCACTTCAAAAGGCAACCAATTATTATTCACACAAAAACTTTAATCATGAAAAAAACTTTATTTTTCCTGTTGATCAGTAACTTTTGCTTTTCTCAGCTATTTGAGACCGTAGCGGTTCTACAGAACGGACCGAATGATAAGAGAATTAATATTGCCGTTTTAGGGGACGGATTTACGGCGGCTCAGTTACCTAATTTTGTCACGTCTGCACAGAATACGGTTAATTATCTTTTTACGAAAAGTCCCTATAAGGAATACAAAAATTACTTCAATGCTTATGCTATCAAAGTGATTTCTCCGGAAACAGGAGTGAAACATCCGGGAACGGCAAGTGATGTTGCAGAGCCGGTGATACCGGTTTCCAATCCTAATAACTATTTAGGAGCCGGTTTCGATTTTGGCGTTCACCGCTGTATGTACAGCAACACAACCAATAAAGTGGCTCAGGTACTTGCCGCCAACGTTCCGGATTATGATATTACCTATGTACTTGGAAATACTACTGAATATGGCGGCTGTGGAGGAACGTATGCGTTTGCTTCTTTGAATGCGTCCTCCAATGAGATCGTAGTTCATGAGCTTGGGCATTCTTTTGGAAAACTTGCCGATGAATATTGGTTCTCAGGTTCAGGGGAAGCTGCCAATAAAACACAGAATTCAGATCCGGCAACTATAAAATGGAAAAACTGGATCGGAACAAACAATATTGGAATTTATCCTCATGCAGAAAGTCCGTCCTGGTTCCGCCCACATCAAAGCTGTGAGATGAGGTATCTGAATCAGCAGTTTTGTTCCGTATGTAAAGAAGCTATTATTGAAAAAATACATAATCTGGTTTCTCCTGTAGATTCCTATACTCCTGCAAGCAGTGCTGTAGATGGCAATGCGGATGTTACTTTTACTGTAAACGAGATTCTTCCTATTCCTAATACATTGGTAAATACATGGGTGTTAAACGGAGCCCCTCTTGCTGCAACTGCAAATACCGTTACGATCTCACCGAGCCAATTGAATATAGGAAACAATACACTGCTTTTTTCGGTGACGGATAACAATCCGTTGTTACAGGTGACCAATCACAGTGCTTTGCATGTTACGAATATCGCATGGACTTTGAATAAAACCACATTAGGAACATCCGAAATTAAAGCAGAAGAAAGAAGATTCAGCATTTATCCTAACCCAACGGAAGATGAATTGTATATTAAAGGAAGACAGAATTTTTCAAAGGATGTGAAAGTTGCGATGTATGACATTTCCGGTAAATTGATTCCGGTGAAATACGAAATGAAAGATGCTTCAACGATGTTTATAGATGTAACCCAGCTCACATCGGGAACTTACATGCTTCATATAACTGAAAATGCCGGATTGATCCTGACTCATAAGGTTGTAAAGAAATAAATTGAAAAAAACACCGGTTCTCCATGAGCCGGTTTTTTATTGCTGTAATATTGATCCTTTTAATTTTTTTTCAGCGATCGGAACCCATTTTTCATCATGGCGTAGGAGTAATATTTTATCAACTAAGAATTTAGTTTTGTATTCTTTGTTTTGATAAACTTTCATGGCTTTGATGTAGTTTTCAAAGGTGAGATCTCTGTAGCCAACCGTTATGTGAGGATTAAATGAATAGTTTGTAAAGTTAAACTGTTGCTTTACCCTGTTGTGAAGGTCTATTAACGAATCACTGATCTCGGGTTTTACAAAAATGACGGGATTTTTATTCGGAAACCCACCAAATCCGTTGAGTTCAATCTCGAAAGGAGGAATTGCTGTGTCAATTTTCTGAAAAGCGATATGAATATCATTTTCCAGATCTAAATCCCTTGTAAAAGGAGGAAATAAAGTGATGTGGGCATCATTTTTTAATGCCTTTGAATTGTTATAATGTAAAGCCAGATCCTGTTTGAAAGTTCTTACTTCATCGATGATCCGCTGAGGTGGATAAATGGCTATGAAATATAATTTATTCATTACAAAAGTTACTCATTATTTCATTTCTTTTCTGAGTTCAGTAACGGCGGTTTCGATCATGTCCGTAATTTTTTTGATTTCAACATGAGGCTTGAAAATAGCTCCTTTTCCTTTTTCTTCATCTGCAATATTGGATAGGATGATTACCGAAGTTTTTTCCTGTGGATAATAAATATTCAATGATGGTGAACCTTTTATATACCCGCTGTGAAAATAAGCATCCGGCTTACCGATGTTCATCATGATACCATATCCGTAACCCATTTTCCCGAAAATCGGATGTTGTCTTTCTGCACTTTTGGATACCAATTGCTTGATGGTTTCAGGCTTTAGGATTTTGCCGCCGTAAAGCGCATTATTCCAACGGTGAAGAT
>JAFAAJ010000338.1 GCA_023426625.1 Bacteroidota bacterium | reverse complement strand
ATTCAGGCTTGCTCAAAAAAAACATGGCTCGTTCATTTGGAGACGAATTTCCCACCCCAATCGATAAGCTTCATGCTTTTGTTGCCTTCTACCGAAAAAACTGGCAGGCTGTTTTTCTGAACGGAGGATGCCCATTGATGAATGCTGCGACAGAAGCAGATGATACTTTCCCGGACCTGAGAGACCATGTTAAAAGATCTTTTGAAGAATGGACAAAAAGAATATCAGACGCCATTGTACAGGGTCAAAAGGACAAAGAACTTAATGAAAATGCCAATGCACAGGAATATGCCTCACTTTTTATTATGTTGATAGAAGGTGGAATTCTGCTTTCCAAAACCACAGGTGACGAAAAGTTTCTCAACCTTGCCCTGGACAGAATCCTTCACCTTATAGATCACGAACTTAATATCATTCCATCATAAATATCACCTTATGGAAACAAAAAAAGTAGCAATTGTAGGATACAACAGAACTCCATTTGCAAGAATAAATACAGCTTATGCAGACAAGGACAATCAGGAACTTCTGCTTGCTGCACTGAATGGATTAATAGACCGTTATCATCTCAAAGGGAAACTTTTGGGCGAAGTGGCAGGAGGAGCCGTGATTAAACATATTTCAGAAAGCAACCTCATCCGGGAAACCGTTATGAATACTTCTCTGGATCCCGCAACTCCCGGTTGCGACCTTCAGCAAGCCTGCGATACAGGAATTGAAGCCGCTATTTACATCGGAAATAAAATAGCTCTAGGACAAATAGAAAGCGGCATCGCATGCGGTGTTGAAGCAATGAGTAATGTTCCTTTCGAAACATCACTTAAATTAAGACAAGCTTTATTAAAAGCCAATAAAGAAAAGTCTGCATTCGGGAAACTAAAACAGCTGCTTAGCCCGAAACTGAAAGACTGGATGCCGATTCCTTACAAAGGACAGGAACCCAGAACCGGTCTTGTGATGGGAGAACATACAGAAATCACAGCGAAGTATTATCAGATATCCCGCGAAGATCAGGACGAATTGGCCTTGAAAAGTCACCAAAATATGGCAAAAGCTTATGATGAAGGATTTTTTGATGATATGATCACTCCTGCATTGGGTTTGAAGAAAGATAATAACTTACGTCGCGATACCAGTTTAGAAAAATTGGCTCAGCTAAAACCTGCATTCGATAAACAAAACGGAAGTTTAACCGCAGGAAACTCTACTCCTTTCACTGATGGAGCTTCTGCTGTTTTGTTAGCCAGCGAGGAATGGGCAAAAGCCAACAATCTCCCGGTTTTGGCGTACATTACTTTTTCGGAATTAGCAGCCATTGAATATGTTGAAAATAAACACAACTTACTTTTAGCGCCGGTTTTTGCTGCTGACAAAATGCTTAAAAAAGCAGGGATGAATCTTGAAGATTTTGATTTTTATGAAATTCACGAAGCTTTTGCCGCTCAAACTTTAGCTACACTTAAGATCTGGGAAAATGATGATCTTGCAAAAAAATTCGGGCTCGAGAAAGCTCTTGGAACAATAGATCGCAGCAAACTGAACGTGAAAGGAGGAAGTCTTGCCGTAGCGCATCCTTTTGCAGCGACAGGCGGAAGAATTATCGGGACGATGGCTAAACTTCTTCATCAAAAAGGAAGCGGAAAAGGTTTTATCTCCATTTGTGCAGCAAGAGGACAGGGAATAACAATGATTATAGAAAAGTAACTGATATGGACAGACTAGCACAATTACAAAAATTCATAGGCAGGGAGTTTGACCAGTCTCCATCTCCATTTATGAAATGGCTGAATCCTATTGTTGTTTCCGCAGAGGAAGGGCATCTGGAATTCCAATATCAGGTAAGACCGGAATGGCTGAATCCCATGAAGAATCTTCACGGTGGAGTAACTGCTGCTATTGTTGATGATATCATAGGAGCGACCATGTTTTCATTAAATGAAAATTCTTTCATTACTACGATTAATAATGTGATCGATTATTTTTCAACTGCAAAAGAAAATGATATTATTGTAGCCGAAACTAAAATTATAAAAAGAGGAAAGCAATTCGTGAATGCCCAATGCGAAATCTGGAATGCAGATAAAACAAGGCTGATTGCAAGAGGAACCTCTAATTTATTTAAAATCAACAATTAAGCATAAATTCAACTTACAATTGTCCCAGACAATCCGTAAAATGATGATGCAAAAATAAACATTCATATATGAAAAGAGTTGTCATAACAGGATTGGGTGCTGTAACGCCTTTAGGAAACAATGTTGAAGAATTCTGGCAAAACAGTATCAATGGCGTAAGCGGAGCCAACCTGATCAAGCATTTCGACACAGAAAAATTCAAAGTCCATTTTGCCTGCGAGGTGAAAGATTTTGATCCAAAAATACATTTAACCCACAATGAAATAAAGAGAAGTGATCTTTTCACTCAATATGCCCTTTATTCATCTGCCGAAGCTCTTAAAGATTCCGGTCTGGAACTGGAAAATATGGATCCGTTTGACACAGGTGTGATTTGGGGAACGGGACAAGGCGGAATGTGGACATTCGAAAGTGAGGTTATGGAATTCTCCAAAGGTGACGGAACTCCGCGTTTCAATCCTTTCTTCGTTCCGAAATTCATCGCCAATATGGCATCAGGAATGATCTCAATGAAATATGGACTTCAGGGCATCAATTATACTACGGTTTCAGCTTGTGCCACCGCCAATACGGCTTTAATGGATGCATTCAACTATATTCGCCTTGGTAAAGCAAAAGTAATCATCAGCGGAGGATCGGAAGCGGCTATTACTCCGGCTTCGGTGGGAGGTTTCTCCATTATGAAAGCGATGTCTACCCGAAATGACGATTTCAGTACCGCAAGTCGACCTTATGATGCGGACAGAGACGGCTTCGTTATGGGAGAAGGAGCAGGAGCACTCGTTCTGGAAGAATATGAGCATGCCAAAGCCAGAGGAGCTCACATTTATGCAGAGCTGGTTGGAGCTGCAATGACCGCCGATGCTTATCACATGACCGCACCACATCCGGAAGGAGTGGGCGCCATCAAAGCCATGCAATTGGCACTCAGAGAAGCGGAAATTAATCCTGAAGATATTGATTATCTGAATCCTCATGCTACCTCAACTCCTTTGGGAGATCTTATAGAACTGAAAGCAATCAACAATGTATTCAAAGGAAGTAAAAATCTGGACATCAGTGCCACTAAGTCTATGACAGGACATTTATTGGGTGCTGCCGGGGCTGCGGAAGCTATTCTTTCAATAAAAGCAATTCAGACGGGAATTATTCCGCCAACCATTAATGTGGAACATATTGATGAAAACATCCCTAAAGAGGTGAATATTGTTTTTGGAGATGCCAAAGAGAAGGCAATAAACTTTGCATTAAGTAATGCTTTTGGATTTGGTGGACATAATGCAACCCTGATCTTTAAGAAATTTAAATAATCTCCTATTAATTTAAACAGATAACGTTTTGAAAACCTTATAGGTTCTGATTTACTCTAAACAAAAAAAGCAGTCGATCGACTGCTTTTCCTTTACATTTTACTTTTTATTAAGCTTTCAACCACTCTGATTTGGAAAGATAATTCTGATCCGGATAATAGATGAAAAGAAGGTTTCTTCCTTTGATCGTATTAATGATCGGCTGTGTAAGATCTCTCGGTACTGCAGGACATCCCCAACTTCTTCCGATCCTTTTGTGTGCTGCTGCAAAGCTTTCACTTACATAATCTGCACCGTGCATTACGATCGCTCTTTTATAAGCTGCATCATTAAATCCTTTATCCATTCCCAACAGTCTTAAAGAATATCCATTATCTCCATGATAAGTAGCATCTGTAATATAAAATCCCAGGCTACTTTGAAGTGAACTTTCCGTATTGGAAAAGTTGGTAGCAAATTCTTCTCCTGTATTTTTCCCGTGAGCTACGAGTGAATTGAACAATACTTTTTTTTCATTCACATCAATGACCCAAAGTCTTTTGGAATTGGAAGACATAGAAAAATCGCAAACTGTCAGTAAGTGCGAATCCTGAGGAAGTAATCCCGCTTTTTTCAAATTTTCGAATCCGGTTAAAGCTTTTGAAAAAACTTCATAGTTCAGTTCGTGATTCGGTTCAAACTCACTTGATCTGTATAGTGCTTCTGCTGAAGAACCTTCATTGGCTGTCTTCTCAGATTCCGTGTCGTGTAATAACTCTATCTTCTTTTTTGTGCTGATACTTTCTTTTTTTGAGACCTCCTTTCCTGAGGAAAGATAAAACGAAGTCGTGACCAAGTATACAACACCTAATAAACCATATAATCCCTTCATTAATATTATGTTAAATTCAAATAAGCGGAGCAAATTTATAAAAACATAATAACCTGATAGACATAAGTCTAAAAAGTTTAACTCAATTTAAGAAAATTTAACTTCCTGATTCTGTGAATAAAAACCTCAATATTCTTACATATCCGGAGCAAAATTCAGACTCACGGAATTCATGCAATATCTTAATCCTGTAGGTTGAGGACCATCATCAAAAACGTGCCCCAAATGGGAATCGCATCGCTTACAAAGCACTTCTACCCTATCCATTCCGTAAGTAAGGTCTCTTTTATAACACACTCCTTCTTTATCCGCTTCAAAGAAACTCGGCCAGCCACAACTGCTTATAAACTTGGATGAAGAACGGAACAGATGATTTCCGCACACGGCACAGTAATAATCTCCTACCTCATCAAATTCATTGTATTTACCGGTGAATGCTCTTTCGGTGGCTGCTTCTCGTGCTACAGCATAAAGATCCGGCGGAAGGATTTTTCTCCATTCATCATTAGGAATATTAAGTTTTGCAGTATCTGTTTGGGAATAGTATGGATTGTTTTTTGCTTTGTCTTCCATAGAAGTAGTTTTGATGGGTTTATAGTTCTGTGAACATGTTTGCAGAAAAATGAATAATACGACTGAAATCAAAAAATTTCATAACCAAATTTACTAAATTTGAGAATATGAACGACGAAGCCAAAAGAAAACAGCTAAGAAAATACAAAGCTTTCGCCACCGGATTATTTCTGCTGATGGCGGCTCTTTTTATATTCACTACGTTTTTACAGAAGACCAATGATTCCCATTGGATCGGCTATGTCCGTGCCTTTTCCGAAGCTGCAATGGTGGGTGCTTTGGCGGACTGGTTTGCCGTAACGGCACTATTCCGTCATCCGCTTGGATTACCGATCCCGCACACCAATCTCATTGAAAGCAGCAAGCAGAAATTGGGTGACAATCTGGGAAACTTTGTGGTGACGAATTTCTTATCTCCTCAAAACATCCGTCCTTATATTCAGAAGCTTAAAGTATCTCATTTCGCAGGCGAATGGCTGGGAAAAGAGAAAAACCAGGAAATTTTAATCAAAAACATTTCTGATATCGTTTTGGACATACTTCATAAGCTCGATGATTCTGCGGTAAGTCATTTCATCAGTAAAAAAATATCGGAAATGACGGATGACATTAAACTCAACAAGATCATAGGAAACGGAATCCATTATCTTTTGGAAAAAAATGATCATCAGAAAATGATTACCAATCTTTCCAGACAGATTAAAATATATGTTCTTGAAAACGATGAAATGATCCAAAAGAGAGTAAGAGAAGGAAGCTACTCTTTTATCCCGAAATTTGTAGATAATAAGATCGCCGAAAAGATCGCCGCCGGACTTTCAGACTTTTTCAGGGAGATAGAAGAAGATCCTGAACATGAGATCAGAGCTTTAATCACTCAAAAAATCCTTGATTTCTCCGTTGATCTTCAGGAAGACCCTCATTGGAATGATGAATTTAAAAACATCAAAAATGATTTATTAAAGAACAACAAGCTGGACGAATATTCACAGGATATCTGGATTTCCATCAAAAAAACTTTAACGAACGAGCTTCAGGAAGAGCAATCGGCATTGAAAAACTATATCATTAAGAACCTCAACGAATTTTCACAAAACCTGAAGAATGATGAGGGTCTTCAGCACAAAATCGATCATTGGGTGAGAGTTACTGCTTATAAATACATCCTTAAAAACACCCATCAATTCGGAAGTCTTATCAGTTCCACCGTAGGAAACTGGCAAGGTAAAGAGCTGAGTGAAAAACTGGAACTGGAAGTGGGAAAAGATCTCCAATTTATCCGCGTGAACGGAACTTTAGTAGGCGGACTGGTCGGACTGATCATTTATACCATTTCGCATTTTTTCATTTGATTCCACAAAACTAAAAACCATCATGAACAAAATCTTTACTCTCTTCTTTTTATTGTTTTCCCATTTTTTTCTCAGCCAGAAAGTTGAATTGAAAAGCATTACGGATTCTTCACAAGTCTTCAAAGGGGAAATTGCAGGATTGGGCATCACTTTACAACTTCATTATAAAGGTATTGTAGATTGCAGTCAGTATCAGCATTTTGTTGAAGGTTGGTATTATTATGATAAGTATAAAAAAAAGATTCCTTTGGCAGGTGTTTATGATTATGGGAATCTATACCTCTATAATTTTGGCAACAAACAGAAACAGAGTTTTAAAATATTACAGGAAAATATCACTTCCTTTCATTGGATTAAAAAGACGGACAGCATTGCGCGAACACTGAAACCAACAGAGATTCTTGAGTTTAAAGAATCCCAATTGGACAAAGAAATCACGGGAAATTTATCTCTGAAAAATAAAACACACCAAGCAAAACTGCTCACAAAAAACAACATGATCTACCGTTATAATGATTATCTGATCCTTCCCAATAATAAGAAGATCAATACGTATGACATTATAGACTATTTCGGTGGAAATGAATTGATTTCTTACAAATCCGATAAAGGCGGAAACAGGGTTCTCCTATATTTTGAACGTCCCTCAAACTTTAATTTTTGTGGAATGTGCGGAGCCAGTGACGGCGAAAAAGGATACCGCGTTTTGTACTTTACCAATGACTGGAATTATAAAAAATATGAAGAATACCTTACGGAAAGCTGTTTAGCCAATATGTATGACACAAAACAAGCGAAAATCAAAGACAGCATCATAAAATTCAGCATCAAAAGAACTTCAACTTCTCCGGCTCATACATTGACTGTAGATTTAAAGAATGCTTCAGTAATGAAATCTAAATAATTTAAGCCAAGCTTATATTCCTTCAAGTATCTGAAACCAGCATCGGGAAATTCAAATTCAGATTAAAATAAAAAAGAGAGCCCAATACGACTCTCTTTAAGTTTTCTATGATCTCGGCAACCGGCTTGCTCTTTTTAAAATCTCTTTATTGATCTCATTGATCAGTTCCGGACCTTCATAAATAAATCCTGTGTACAACTGAATGAGACTTGCTCCTGCATCCAGCTTTTCGATAGCATCTTTGGCAGAGTGAATTCCTCCTACACCAATGATCGGGAATGCTCTGTTGCTTTTATCTGAGAGATATTTGATCATTTTTGTACTTCTTTCACGAATCGGTTTTCCGCTTAAGCCTCCGTTTCCGATCTGTTCCAGAATTTCAGGGGAAGTTTTCAGCCCTTCCCGGTTTACCGAAGTATTGGAAACAATGACACCATCTATTTTCGTCTCCGCAACAAGCTCAACAATTTCATCAAGCTGATTATTGTTCAGATCCGGTGCAATTTTCAGTAAAATCGGCTTCTGTACCGCTTTTGACTGGTTGATTTTCTTCACTTCCGTGATAAGTTCACGAAGGTATTCCACATCTTCAAGCTTGGCATGACTTCCGACATTCGGGCAGCTTACATTTAAAACAAAATAATCCACGTAAGGATGAAGTCCTTCAAAACATTCCAGATAATCCTGGGTATAATTTTCCGGTGCCGTATTCGTATTTTTTCCGATGTTCCCGCCGATGATTATTTTCCCTTTATTGCCTTTCAGTTTTTCGATCGCTGCTTCAAGACCATCATTATTGAAACCCATCCGGTTGATGATTCCACCATCTTCTATCAGACGGAACAGTCTTTTCTTAGGATTTCCGGCCTGTGCTTTAGGAGTTACCGTTCCAATTTCCACAAATCCGAAACCCAGGTCTCCCAACTCATTGAACAAAACCGCATTTTTATCGAAACCGGCAGCCAATCCTACGGGATTTTTAAATTTCAGTCCAAAAACTTCTCTCTCAAGACGTTTATCTTCAATAGGTTTTGGGAAAAATAATTTAGTAAGAAATCCAAAATTCTTAAGCATTGAAAAAGTAAAGTGGTGAACTTCTTCAGGATCGAATTTAAAAAGGATCGGGCGAATAAGCGATTTGTACATTGAAAAAAAGTTTTACAAAAATACTTATTTTAAAATAAATGCTTCATTAACCTATGATATTTTCTGAAAAAAGGATATTATACATCTTATCTATAAATATAGAGAGATTTTTTAACGCAAAGATTCATTTTCAAAACATATTATTGAAGTTGGCAAAGATTTAATCAACAAGTTGATTTGATGAAGTTACATCTTCAAATTTTGTGAAGTAACTTTGTTTTAAAATAAAGTCCAGCGGTTAAGAATATGAACTCAAATCCAGATTCAAAATATTTCCCACCCGTTTAAATTCTTCATCTATCGTCGCATTTACCGTAATTCTTTCATGAGAAACCGGATGATTGAAAATCAACTGATGAGCATGAAGCGTCATTTTGTTGATCCCGAATGTTTGAAGCCACAACTTATTCTGTTTATTACAGCCATGTTTCCGGCAACCTAAAATCGGATGCAAAATATGTTTGAAATGCTTCCTCAGCTGATGAAACCTTCCCGTTTCCGGAATAGCTTCCACCAGACAATATCTTGACGTCTGATGCTTTAAAAAAGGCAAATCTATTTCCGATGTCTGTAAACGACGATAATAAGTGACGGCATTTTGCTTGACCTCATTTTCATTAATTAAATCGTAATCGATGGTTTCCTCGTCTTTTGCCCAACCCCGAAGAATGGCGATGTATTTCTTTTCAACTTCCCTTGAAGCAAACTGATCACTCATCGCTCTCAAGGTTTCTTTATCTAAAGTGAACAGCAAAACTCCCGAAGTTTTCCGGTCTAAACGATGAATAGGATAAACCTTTTGCCCAATCTGATTTCTCAACTCCCGAATTGCATAAGTATCGGCTTCTCCTGAATAAAAGGATTTGTGAACCAATAATCCGCTCGGTTTATTGATGGCAATAAGATGCTCGTCACGATAAAGAATTTCTAACATGAGGCAAAAGTAGAGATTTTGAATCTATTCGAGACAAGCTTCATTCTACACTTTAAAATATATTCTTCAATCTTACGGAATGTAGGATAAAAACCTCCCGGGTTTGCGAAACCCGTGAGGTTTGAAACTGGCTTAAGCAGGTATTTACAATAATCGTAGTTAAACAATATATTCCAAAATATTAAGTTGTGAAAGCAACTTCCAAACTCATAATCTCCATATATATAAAAACTTCCATCTTCCAGTCCTAACTTCCCGCTTTTTCACTATTTTTGCAAATTCAGACGTAAAAATTATGGCAAAGCAAGAAGATGTTTTCAAGAAAGTGATTTCTCATGCGAAGGAGTATGGTTTTATTTTCCCTTCCAGTGAGATCTATGACGGTTTATCCGCTGTTTATGATTATGGACAGAACGGTGCCGAACTTAAAAATAATATCAAGCAATATTGGTGGAAAGCTATGGTACAGCTTAACGAAAATATTGTGGGTATTGATTCGGCGATCCTTATGCATCCTACGACATGGAAAGCTTCCGGTCACGTAGACGCTTTCAATGATCCTCTTATTGATAATAAAGATTCTAAAAAACGTTTCAGAGCAGATGTCTTAGTGGAAGACTACTGCGCTAAAATTGAAGATAAGGAAAATAAAGAAATTGAAAAGGCTGCCAAAAGATTTGGTGAGGCATTCGATAAAGCTCAATTTGAAGCCACCAATCCTAAAATTTTGGAATACCGCGCAAAAAGAGCTGCAATTCTTGCAAGATTGGCCAAATCGTTAGAAAATGGAGACCTTGCCGATGTAAAAGCTTTAATTGAAGAGCTTGAAATTGCTGATCCTGATACCGGTTCTAAAAACTGGACGGATGTAAGACAGTTCAACCTGATGTTCGGAACTAAATTAGGTGCTTCTGCGGACAGCGCAATGGATCTTTATTTAAGACCGGAAACTGCACAGGGTATTTTCGTGAACTTTCTGAATGTTCAGAAAACTTCCCGTCACAAACTTCCTTTCGGTATTGCACAGATCGGAAAGGCATTCAGAAATGAGATCGTTGCAAGACAGTTCATCTTCAGAATGCGTGAATTCGAACAAATGGAAATGCAATTCTTCGTAGCTCCGGGAACAGAACTTGAGTTCTATGAAAAATGGAAGCAAACACGTCTAAACTGGCATTTGGCTTTAGGTTTAGGTGATGAAAATTACAGATTCCACGATCATGAAAAACTGGCTCACTACGCAAATGCTGCTGCTGATATCGAGTTCAATTTCCCATTCGGATTCAAAGAATTGGAAGGTATCCACTCCAGAACGGATTTCGATTTGAAAGCTCATGAAGAGTTCTCCGGAAGAAAACTACAGTTCTTCGATCCGGAAAGAAACGAAAACTATGTTCCGTATGTAGTGGAAACGTCTGTAGGTTTAGACAGATTATTCCTGGCGTTATTCTCTCATTGCTTGAGAGATGAAGTGCTTGAAGACGGTTCAGAAAGAACGGTTTTATCTCTTCCTCCTGCTTTGGCTCCGGTAAAAGCAGCTATTCTTCCGTTGATGAAAAAAGACGGTTTAGGAGAATATGCAGAAAAGATCTTCAACGACCTGAAATATGACTTCAACCTGATCTACGAAGAGAAAGACAGCATCGGTAAACGTTACAGAAGACAGGATGCCATCGGTACTCCTTACTGTATCACGATCGATCATGATTCCTTGAAT
>JAFAAJ010000334.1 GCA_023426625.1 Bacteroidota bacterium | reverse complement strand
GCCTTGACAAGTGCGCATTATCCTCTTCTTTTAAAATTTCAAGAACTCGCATGAAGTTTGGTAATTCTTCTTTCAATCTGAGATAATACTCATCTGTTGAATCATTCTTACAAAAAAGAGCCCTTATAAAAACTGATTTCAAAAGTTCCCTTTCCGTATCAAAGGAAACAGGATGCTTAATTTTTAATTCCTTAATAAAAACAACATTATTAAATCCACCTGTAAAGCATTTTTCAGGTTTCAAAATCAAAGCTAAATTCTCATATAATCTGCCTTCAAGCACCCATTTTTGAAGTTGAAAAAATTCTTCTGCAAACCCCTTACCAGAAAGGGTTTCTTTCAAAATCGGCAACATAAAGGTACATAGTCTAATTCCATATACCTTTCTACATAATCTATCTACATACCTACTTCTATTACTACTCAGATTAGATATGAGATAGACGAGAAAATACGGTTGTGAATTTTTCAAATCAAATGCAACCAATTTTTTGCCGTCATAAGTTACGAAAGGCTTAAATATTTTCTTGAAGTTCGTTAAGACGGTATGCAATCTAAAATCACTTTCCTCATTTCGGGTTGCTGTAAAAACTTTGTGATGTAGTTTTGAAATATGATTAAGCCAGTGCATTCGTTTACAAGCAACTTTTTCAGGTTCAATACTATAAATTCTATAATCTCCACTAACATACGTGTACTTTTCATTGATGTAGTCGTCAATAAAATTCAATGCACCGTCAAAATCTATTTCCAACTTATCGTTAAACCACTTCAAAAGGTGCTTGTTTTCTTTATAAATATCAGAATCCTCAATTGACCTTTCAACAATTATATTATCGGATGCCAATGCTTTCATTTCAACTTTTTCAAGTTCAGGTACTTTTTCAAAGGACATTAAAATAAAATCTGTAAAGCAATATTTGTTTGAATGATGACCAGCAGAATAATTTACAGCCAACTTAATAACATCCATTTCAACAAGCCAATTTAAGTACCCACTATAATCCGATACAATCCCTTTCAAAATATTGGTATAAAGGGCAACAGGTACATTTCTATCTGCCTTATTTTCAAAGGTATTTTGCCTTTTGATAATCGTTATAATGATATAGTAAAAAAATTCAATCTTACATTTATATTTTAGCTTGGGAGGATAAACCTTTACCATTGAATCAATATAATTCCAGATAGATGAAGGTATTAAAGCAAGATTTTTTATTCTAACTCTGTTTTGTAAAGCCTTATTCGACTTTTCTGTTTTCTTTCTCTTTTTCATATAAATTATTTTGCTCCCCAAGTCTATTGAAATAGGGAAAAGTTAATAATTGACTTCAAGCAATAGCAACAACCGGCACAGGCGTTGCCAATGCTTAAAATCATCCAATAAAATTTTTAGGTGTTTGGTTTAGTAGGACAGAAAAATCCTACTTTAGAGGTAGGTTAATTCGTTTTTACAAGACAATCAACAATCTCATGCGGTTTAAAATACACTTGCGCTCCGAGCATATACTCTGGAATCACACCGGATTTTCTCATTCTCCAAAAAGTAGTTTCACCCACCCCTAAGAAATCAGCAGCTTCTTTGATTGATAAAAGTTCAGGTAACAACCTTTCTTCTAAAGAACTTATTTTAGTCATCAAATCAGCCGTTTTTTCAGCTACAATTCTATCAATGGCAGATTGTAGTATTTTATCATTTGACACGTCAGAAGCACCTGAAAATGGCTCAGAATATTGTAAGCATAGTTTATCTAAATGCTCAATTTCTTCATTGTATTGAGCCGTAAAGTATTCAATTACTTCTTTTTGAATTGAATTTAGGTTTTCAAGTGATGATAAAATCTCACCGATACTAATAAAATGTAGTTTTATTTCATAGGCAGTTTGTTTTTTTGTTTTTAAATCGTTAATAGTTAGTAAATAATCTCTCAATTCTTTTCTAAAGCCATACCCCAACTTTGAAAAAATGGGTGCAATAGCATTATAAAACATTCCGAAGTCAAAAATTGGAAGCACCTTATCATAATTGACAAAGTACACATGAAAATGATTATTTCCGTCATATTCTTGTTCCAAAATTTCTACTTCTTCGTTACAGTCAAAAAATGTCATTTCTAAGCTCATTTTAGGGTGCAAAAATCCAAGATTTCCGTATCTGCATACAAACTTATCAATTGAGAATAAATCGTGCTTAAAAAGCGAGTTTTCTAATAGTTTATCCATATTGTATTATAAATTTTAATTGTTTATTAATCATAAAAATAACTTGCTAATGCGTGAGATTGTTGGTCGTCTACTTTTCCGATGTACCTTAAAAACATAGCTTCACTCTTGTGCCCTGTTGCCTTCATTAGCAAAGGGGTTGGTATTTTGCCGTAATTGTTACTTGCAAAACTTCTCCTCCCGATATGGCTTGTAATAAGCTCATGTTTTGAGTATGTATCAAAAGCCTTTCTTCCTTCTTTTTGAACACCACCGAAACATTTATCTTCAACTCCAATTTCCTTACAAACTTTCTTTACTAATTTGTTATACTTGTCAGTGTAATACTTTTTAGGAAATTCAAAACCTCTTTTATCAAGAATTTTTAAAACCTTTGGATGAACCGGCAATTGAAGAATTTCTTCCGTCTTATCTTGAGTGAAGTTTAAGAAGTAAAATTCTTTTCCATCCTTATTTTTCGATTTACTGAACATATCCAATTCAAATCTCATAAAATCAGATATTCTTTGACCCGTGTAGCAAGAAATAAGTAGCCAATCTCTGACGTTGTCAAAGTCTTCATTTTCAAAGACATGATTTTCAATCGTCTCTAATTCCTCGAATGTCAAAATTTGAAATATTGTTTTTTCTAATTTCGATTTAACCAATTTTATTTGAGGATTTAACTTAATACCGTTTCTTTCAGCATGATTAGCAACAATTCTGATGAATTTTAAAGTGTTTGAGACGTAATTTTTAGCATACTTTCTTATTTCAATCATATAAGTTCCAAAATCGGAAGCAAATTGTTGATTCAATTCATTGAATTTCAAATTTTTCCTTTTGGAATACTTTAAAAATTCTGCTACCATATCCCTTGTACGCTTTATTTTACCTAAATACTCTTCGCTCACACTATGTTTCTTTTGTTCGGTGAAAACATCACAATAAGCAACAAAATCATCGGGAATAGCATTTTCTTTGACAATGGGCGGATTGATAATATTTTTCAACCACTCCAAATTAAACTCAACTCCTTCTGATTCCTTAAAAGATTTTTCAATCTTCTTTTCCAATTCTTGAAGCCTTGCATTGATTTCTTTACTATGTAGTATCAATGCTCTCGTTGCTCCGTCTCTCTTCTCAACTAATTTACCTTTTTGCTCAATGAAAAATCTCTCTTTCATCATGCCATTATCAACATCCCAATGGGAAGCAATACAGGTTTCTTTTGTTGGAGTTTTAAAGTCAAACGCTCTTCCGTTTGTTACTCTTACATAAATAGGCGTTACGCCTTCGCCAGACTTGTGTCTGACAAAAAATTTTGTCTTTATCATAAATTATCTGATTTTTAGAGTTAGTATTAACCCTTGTTTTTTGAGGGGTGCAAAGATACGAAAAATTTCATTAATATGCAAATTATCACACAATAAAATTTGGTTAATTAAAATATATTTCATAATATACGAGCCACAGTTAAAAATTAAGTGTTGGATTTTTGTGTCAACCGAATTCCAACATTTATAGAATTCAATGAAAGAATCTTAAATTTTCACAGGCAAATAGTTATATACTAAAAACAGAAAACCCCTGAAAAGAACCGTTATTAAACGAAACTCTTTTCAAGGGTTTTAATTTGTTTTAAAGCGTACCAGTACCTTTGGCTCCGCCGAAACATTCATAATTAATCTACTAAGCAAAAATATTTAAAATAATTCTCCTGCAATTCTTTTGATATTGTCACTTTTCCCCATCGAATAAAAGTGTAAAACAGGTACTTTAGCCTCAAGCAACTCTCTGCACTGAGCAATTGCCCATTCTATTCCAATTTCTTTCACGGCATCATTATTTTTGGCTTTCTCCACTTCATGGATCAGATCTTCAGGCAGGTCTATTTTAAAAACCTGAGGCAATAATTTCAGATGCCTTTTTGTTGCAATAGGTTTAATCCCCGGAATAATAGGAACTGTAATCCCCATTTCTCTGGCTCTACTTACAAATTCAATGAACCTTTTATTATCAAAGAACATTTGGGTAACAATATAATCTGCTCCTGCATCTACTTTTTCTTTGAGCCATTTCAGATCATAATTCATCGAAGGAGCTTCTATGTGTTTTTCAGGGTAACCTGCAACTCCAATGCAGAATTTATTATGTTCATCACCTATCTGATCTTCATCATGAAGGTATTTTCCACGTCCCAGATTATTGATCTGATGCACAAGATCCATTGCACTTGCGTGTCCTCCCGGAGTTGGCTCAAAATACTGATGCCCCTTCATTGCGTCTCCTCTTAAAGCCATAACATTGTCTATTCCGAGGTACATACAATCTACCAGAAGATATTCTGTTTCTTCTTTTGTAAACCCTCCACAAAGCAGATGCGGGACAGTATCTACATTATATTTATGCTGAATGGCGGCACAGATTCCCAGTGTTCCGGGACGCATTCTTGTGATGCGTCTTTCCATGAGACCATTTCCTTTATCAATGTAAATATACTCTTCTCTGGAAGTGGTAACGTCTATGAACGGTGGCTTGAACTCCATCAATGGATCAATGTTTTTATAGAGATCTTCAATACCAATACCTTTTTGTGGGGGAACCACTTCTAAAGAAAATAAAGTTTTTCCGTTTGCGTTTTTTATATGTTCAGTGATTTTCATTTTTAATTTTAGTTGTTATGTCAGTCGCTAATTAGAACTTCTTACGCTAAATTGGGGGACAACCATTTTTTAGCTTCCTCAATACTGCACTTTCTTCTTTTTGCGTAATCTTCCAGTTGATCTTCTGCTATTTTTCCCAGCCCGAAATATTTTGCGTGCGGACTTCCAAAATAATACCCCGAAACTGAAGCTGTCGGGAACATAGCTAAACTTTCCGTTAAGAAAACACCTGTGTTCTCTTCTACTTTCAGCAGATCCCAAATGGTTTTTTTTTCCAGATGATCCGGACAGGCTGGATAACCGGGAGCAGGCCGGATTCCTTTATATTTTTCTGCGATCAGTTCTTCATTGGTTAAATTTTCCTGATTAGCATATCCCCAATATTCCGTTCTAATTTTTTTATGTAAAAATTCCCCAAAAGCTTCCGCTAACCTGTCTGCAAGAGCTTTCACCATGATGGCATTGTAATCATCATTTGCTTTCTCATATTCAGCGGCCAGTTCATCTGTTCCGAAACCTGTTGTTACACAAAAAGCTCCAACATAATCCGTTTTACCTGAGCTTTGAGGAGCAATAAAATCGCTTAAAGCCAGATACTCTTTTCCTTTTGATCTTTGTGACTGTTGTCTTAAGGTTAAAAATTTAGCCTGTTCTTTATTATTTTCATCAAAAACAATAATATCATCCGTTTCATTGGAATTGGCTTTGAATATTCCGAAAACCGCTTTTGCCGTTAATAGTTTTTCGTCAAGAATTTTATTTAAAATCACCTGGGCATCCTTGAACAATTCTTTTGCCTGAATTCCAACAGTTTCATCATCGAAAATATTCGGGTATTTACCGTGGAGATCCCAGCTTCTGAAAAACGGCGACCAGTCTATGAAAGGTAATAAATCTTTCAAATCCTGATTTTCAATGACAGTTATTCCTAGTTGATTAGGCTTAAAGATGCCTTCATTCTCCCAATCGATTTTAAATTTCTCTTTTCTTGCCTCATCTATGGTAACATAATCTTTATCCACCTGTCTACTCAGGAACCTTTCCCGGAAATCGGAATATTCGCTTTTTAAATCTTCCACATATTCTTTATTCCTGTCTCCCAATAATGAACTTACAACATTCACCGCTCTGGAAGCATCGTTCACATGAACCACTGCATTTTTATATTTTAAATCTATTTTTACCGCAGTATGTGCTTTAGAAGTTGTAGCTCCACCGATCAATAAAGGAAAATCGAGATTTTGTCTTTCTAATTCGGATGCGATGTATACCATTTCATCCAAACTCGGCGTGATCAATCCGCTCAACCCGATAACATCTACTTTTTCTTCAATCGCCGTCTGGATAATTTTTTCGGCAGGAACCATTACTCCAAGATCTACAATTTCGTAATTGTTGCACCCCAAAACCACACTCACAATATTTTTGCCGATGTCATGAACATCACCTTTTACCGTTGCCATTAAAATTTTACCGTTTGCCGGCTTTGTGCTGTCTTTTTCAGCTTCTATGTAAGGTTGCAGATAAGCCACTGCTTTTTTCATGACTCTCGCAGACTTTACCACTTGAGGTAAAAACATTTTTCCGCTTCCAAACAGATCTCCTACAACGCCCATTCCGGCCATCAGATTTATTTCGATTACATGAAGTGGCTTTTCCGCCAATTGCCTTGCCTCTTCCACATCTTCTTCAATGAAACGATCGATGCCCTTTACCAAAGCATGGGTTATTCTTTCCTGTAAAGAAAGGTTTCTCCATTCCAGATCTTCCGTTTTTTCCTTTTTTACAGATTTATGTTTTTCGGAGTATTCCAGAAGTCTTTCGGTGGCATCATTTCTTCGGTTCAGAATAACATCTTCTACCAATTCCAGCAATTCTTTATTGATCTCATCATAGACTTCCAGCATCGCAGGATTTACAATTCCTATATTCATCCCTACCTGAATAGCATGATAAAGGAATACCGAATGCATGGCTTCTCTCACAGTATCATTTCCACGGAATGAAAAGGAAACATTACTTACTCCCCCACTTACAGAAGCGTAAGGAAGGGTTTCCCGAACCCATTTTGTAGCTTCAATAAAATCAAGGGCATTTCTTCTGTGCTCTTCCATTCCGGTTGCTACCGGGAAAATATTAAGATCGAAAATGATATCCTCCGCAGGAAACTTCACCTGATTCACCAGAATATCATAAGAACGTTTGGCAATTTCAATCCTACGCTCCAGGTTATCAGCTTGTCCGACCTCATCAAATGCCATTATAATGACTGCCGCGCCATATCTTTTGATGGCTTTAGCCTGTTTAATGAATTCTTCTTCACCTCCTTTCAGACTAATGGAATTCACGACACATTTTCCCTGTACCACCTGAAGTCCTGCCTCCAAAATCTCCCATTTGGAAGAATCGATCATGATAGGAATTTTTGCAATATCCGGTTCGGAAGCAATCAAGTTCAGGAATTTGATCATGGAAGCTTTTCCATCGATCAATCCATCATCGAAATTCACATCAAGAATTTGTGCACCGCCTTCCACCTGATGGCGGGCAATGTCCAATGCTTCAGCGAATTTTTTTTCTTTTATTAATCTTAAAAATTTCTTGGATCCGGCTACGTTGGTTCTTTCTCCAACATTGATAAAGTTACTTTCCGGTGTTATGATAAGAGGTTCAAGCCCCGATAATTTCAAATATTTCATTCAGTTTTTATTCTTCTAAAATATAGTATGCGTTGTTTGCATTCTGTTTAAGCAAATCCACGTGTTTTCCTAAAGCGGTTAAAATGGGAAATCTTTTATAGGCAAGGTTATGCTCTTCCGCAAATTTTTCAATCTCCTCCGTAATTTCATTATAATACAGATAACTGTAATTCGGGAATAAATGGTGGGCAACATGAAAATTGAAATTCCCAAGTATATTTCGCACAAACCAGTTATTCTCAGTCAAATCATTGGTAACCTCCAATTGATGACGAATCCAGCTGAAAGGAAGTCCGTTTTTCTCATCCAGTTTTGGAAAGGCATTATCCGGAAGCGGGTGTAAAGGCAATAAAACGAATAAGGCAAAAATACTTGCCGTAATCACCTGTAAAAACCAGGCTCCTAAAGCTAATCCCACCGATACTTTAAAAAACAGGATCGGAACTCCAATCTGATAAAAGAAGTAAAACAACTTATAGGCAACCATTTTCACTTTTTCAATCATAGGAATTTCTCCCTGAGTTTTTAAGATCACTCTGTTTTTATCAAAAAAATCTCTGAAATCTCTGATAAACATCCAATTGAATAGGTAAAGTGGATAAACTAAAAAGAAAAATTTATGTTGATATTTTTGAATTCCTTTAGCTTTTATCCATGGAACAATTAATAATAATCCACTCTGTTCAATATCCGTATCCCAACCATCCACATTTGGATAAGCGTGATGACTTGCAATATGTCTTTTTTTCCAGATGTAGGAATTAGCTCCCACAAAATCAAAGATCTGTAATACCAATCCGTTTAGTTTTTTGCTTTTAAAAATATTATTATGGGCAGCTTCATGTATCAGATTCAGGTAAATAAGAACCAATGAAATGCCCATGAAAAAGAAACACAGGATATAGATCCAGGGTTTTTCGGCATTGAATAGGGCAAAGAAATATAATCCAAAATAGATCAGCGGGAGGATAACCGCTTTGATCTGAATATAAATATCCCTGTTCTCAGGAATAGCTTCTACTCGTTGGTTCACTTTCTTTCTTAGTTCATTAAATAATTTTACATCGTCTGAATCTTTTAAGTAACTCGGCTTTTCCATTATTATAAATTTTGCGGTTTATTTAAAGATAATATTTATAATTTAGTTGCAACACCTTGTTTTAATTAAAAAAATCTATCAAATTATACAAATTCCCTCAATTCCCTTGGTTTGTAATCTTTTACCATCTCTGCAATTGCCTTTATATGTTCCGGTGTAGTACCACAACATCCTCCAATGATATTGATCAAACCTTTTTCCACATATTCCCTGATCTGTTCTGCCATAAATTCAGGACTTTCATCATATTTACCGAAAGCATTCGGTAAACCTGCATTGGGATATGCTGAAACATAAAATTGCGTGTTATGAGCCAATGTTTCAAGATAGGGAGTCAGCTGACTGGCTCCTAAGGCACAGTTGAAGCCAACACTTAAAAGGTTCAGATGGGATATGGAAATCAAAAACGCTTCTGCAGTCTGACCACTCAACGTTCTTCCTGAAGCATCCGTAATGGTTCCTGACACCATGATCGGAATTTTAATTTCTCTTTCTTCCTGAATTTCATCAATGGCAAACAAAGCAGCTTTTGCATTCAGGGTATCAAAGATCGTTTCAACTAAAAGAATATCCGATCCGCCATCCAAAAGTGCTTCCGCCTGTTGTTTGTAAGCTATTCTCAACTCATCAAAAGTGATAGCACGATATCCCGGATCGTTCACATCCGGACTCAGACTTGCCGTTTTATTCGTGGGACCGATAGATCCTGCAACGAATCTGGGTTTTTTGAGATTCTTAGCTGTAAACTCATCGCAAACCTTTCTTGCAATTTTCGCTGATTCATAATTCAGCTCATATACAAGATCTTCCATGTGATAATCTGCCATCGCAATGGTGGTTCCGGAAAAAGTATTGGTTTCAATAATGTCGGCTCCCGCTTCAAGATATTTTCTATGGACTTCTTCAATCGCCTGAGGCTGTGTTAAAGAAAGCAGATCATTATTTCCTTTTACAGGATGCTCCCAATCTTTAAAACGTTCCCCACGATAATCTTCTTCTTCAAATTTATACCGCTGAAGCATGGTTCCCATCGCACCATCCAGAATAAGGATTCTTTCAGATAATGCTTTGTATAATTGTTTTGAATTTTTCATTTATTATGTTCTTATTGATTAATCTAATGCCTGTTTTAAATCCGCTATAATGTCATCCACATTTTCCAAACCTACTGAACAACGAACCAAACCGGCTGTAATTCCAACTTCATTTCTTTCTTCATCTGTTAATTTCGAATGCGTTGTTGATGCAGGATGTGTTACTATCGTTCTCGTGTCTCCCAAATTGGCTGAAAGTGAGCACATTTTAATATCATCCAAAAATTTTCTTCCGCCTTCGATTCCACCTTTAATTTCAAAAGCTACAATATTTCCGCCTAATTTCATCTGCTTTTTAGCAACTTCATAATGAGGATGAGATTTCAGGAACGGATATTTCACCAGTTCTACATTCGGGTGGCTTTCCAAAAACTCAGCGACCTTCAATGCATTTTCACAATGTTTTTCAACACGAATGGCTAAAGTTTCCAAGCTTTTTGATAAAACCCATGCATTAAACGGCGACATTGCAGGACCTGTATTTCTGGCAAAAAGATAAATTTCTCTTATAAGATCGGCCTTTCCTACGGCTACTCCTCCCAAAACTCTTCCTTGTCCGACAATAAGTTTCGTTGCAGAATGCACAACAATATCTGCACCAAATTTAATGGGTTGCTGAAGGTATGGTGTTGCAAAACAATTGTCTACGATAAAGATCAATTTATGCTTCTTCGCAATTTGTCCGAAAAACTCAAGGTCTAAGATCTCAATGGCAGGATTGGTCGGTGTCTCCAGATACAAAATTTTAGTATTTGGCTGAATGTACTGTTCTATGTTTTCTGCATCATCGGCTTTGAAGTAGGTTGTTTCAATATTCCATTTCGGGAAATATTTGGTGAACAAAGTATGTGTAGATCCGAAAACCGACTGACAGCTTACGATATGATCTCCTGAATTCAGCAAAGCTGCAAAG
>JAFAAJ010000310.1 GCA_023426625.1 Bacteroidota bacterium | reverse complement strand
TCTTGCTATGGGGCAGCCGGGACAATATCATATTTACAATACGAAATTTCATGAAATGCGTTTCAAAAGAGAGCAAAATGAATTAAACTCCATTAATCAGGCGATTAATGCCCATAATAAAGAAACATTAAATAAAACAAAGAAGCTAAAAAGTAAGTATAATTACCTTACTGTTGTACTCTCCGTGATCGGCTCCATTATAATTGCCCTCCTCTTATATTTCATTTTAAAAATAAAAAAACAAAACCAGAAATATCAGAAAGAAATTCAGCAGCTGATACGTTCATAAAAGAAAAACATTCCCGAAAGGAATGTTTTTCTTTTATATTTTATTTACCTATAACCTCTGTGATCGGGTTTCCTACATTTCCGCTTGGGAACTGTATTTTCAGCAAAGCAGAGACCGTTGGAGCAATATCCGTCATGTGATAAGGCTTATTGCTTTCTCCCTGCTGTATTCCCCACCCCATAAAGATCAGTGGAATATGAGCATCATAAGAATTCCATACACTATGCGTGGTTCCGGTCTTTGAGTATGGCGGAAGCATTGAATCATGAGAGATCAGCTGAATATCTCCGCTTCTTTGCCTGTTGATCCCATTAATGATCCTTTGCTTGATAGGTTCCGGAATGGTCGCTTCCTGAACTTCCTCTACAGAAACGGCATAGAGAACCGTAGGATCTTTTTCCAGTTCGCGGATAGTGAAATCTCTTACATCATCCAGATTGATTTTATGATCATTCATCAGTTCTCTGTCAAAATAGATTTGATAATTATCTACAGCATTGATCAGTTTATCCACTCCGAATTTCTCTTTCAGTCTTTGGTTGATGCTATTTTCCATTCCTTCTCCGAAGAAACCGGTAGTAATTTTATGCTCTTTCAGGAATCCTACAGAATGTGCTCCTCCATGATCGGCAGAAAGGAAAACCGTGTACTCGCCTTTTCCTACTTTAGAATCCAGATAATTGAAAAATTGTGCTAAATCCTTGTCTAATCTTAGATATACATCTTCTACCTCAATAGAATTAGGTCCGAATTTATGACCTGCATAATCTGTCGAAGCAAGATTGATCGCCAAAAAGTCCGTGATGCGGTCTGCACCCAGCTGCTCCCCTTCTACAGAAGCTTCAGCTAATTTCAAAGTCAGTGTATTCCCGAAAGGTGTATAACGGATATTATCTTTTTTTGATTGATAATCTGCGGCAAGATTAATATATGGAAAAGTAGGTGTTTTTGCACTTCCCAAAAGCCCTTCCCAGGAAGAATTATCCGGTGAACTTTCCGTGTACTGATCTATAGGAAGCAAGGTATTCCAACCTTTGGCAACCAACTGATCCGGTAGTTTTTGCGCATTGAAAGTCTGTACCCATTTCGGCAACTCATTCATATACCAGGTGCTCGTAATAAAATCTCCCGTGGAATCATCAAACCAAAATGCCCCATTTGGATTATGTCCTGCCGGAAGAATCGAAGCACGGTCTTTCAGCGATACACCAATTACTTTCCCCTGAAAATTAGTAGCCAGCCTTAACTCATCCGTCACTGTGGTGGACCAAAGATTTTTCGGTGAGTGGCTTCCTGCTTTCACATTGGTGGTTCCTACCGGCTGAACGCCTTCATCTGCTGTACAGTAAACATTTTTACCCGTTTCCTTATCTGTCCAGTCATTCCCCGCTATCCCGTGAATCGCCGGAACAGAACCTGTATAGATACACGTATGTCCTAAAGCGGTAACCGTAGGAACATAATTGATATGTACATTATTTAAAGAATATCCTGTATTCAGTAATCTTTTGAAACCATCATTACCGAACTTGTCATAGTAACGATATAAATAATCCCAACGCATCTGGTCCACGACCAGTCCTACGACCAGTTTGGGTCTTTCCAGCCGGGTATTTTTATTCTTTTGAGCATTGATTGTCATTACGGACAGGAATGTAAACACCGCAATTGAAATTTTCCTAAGCATTCATTAAATTTTGTTGTCCACAAATTTACGGGTTTTGAATGTCTTGTATGTGAAATTTTGGTTAATTTTAAGGCTCTTAAATTTTATAATTCAACCTACTTTAATGAAGCTTATCACCATAAAAAAGTTAAAAGACGGAAGTTTTTTCATAGATGGAAATGTTAATTTTATAGGAGGTCTCTTTCTTTTCATTATTATTTTTATCCCGCTAATACTATCCCGCGTAAATTTATTATTAAGCTTTATTATTGCTTCTGTATTTACTGCTTTTGTCTTGGCTTGTGTTGCTATAAGTAGTTCTTTTGGCAAAAAGGTTCATTCTAAAATATTCGAAAGAAAGGTTTTCACTGAATTAAGGCAAAGAGGATTTCAGAAAGAGAATATTGATCGGTATGAAGGCTTAATTAAAACCATTGATGACAGAACAGTGCGTGTTTTTTATAACTGGAATAAATTTGCTGAAGGGTTTTTAAGCTTTGGGGATATTGAAATCAATATTTTTTATAAACCTCAACTTCTTGAAATGGATAATCAGAAAATTGATATAGAGAAATTAAAAAAACTCAATAAAAAATATAACAGTTTTTTTTCATCAAAAACTAAAAGATATGCATTTGATTTCGACAGATTAAAAGTTTCAATTAATTATTATCCCTGGACCACAAGTCAT
This sequence comes from Bacteroidota bacterium, assembly GCA_023426625.1. Taxonomy (GTDB): domain Bacteria; phylum Bacteroidota; class Bacteroidia; order Flavobacteriales; family Weeksellaceae; genus Chryseobacterium. The sequence goes on along the minus strand of JAFAAJ010000310.1, from coordinate 1,129 downwards.
AAGATTCAGAAAGAGATTTACAAAGGTTTAGATATTCTAAAAGAGCAGGGAATGCCGCCTTTTGACATAAGAAAAGTTTCACCTGAATATATTCATATTGAAAAAGGAGGCTGGTTTTATCCGAATATGGAGTACATCTGGGAAAGTTTTAATAAAAAGAAAGAATTACCACCTGTTAAAATTGAATAAATCTTCATTGATCATGCAAATTAGGAAACTGGAAAAGCTTACGTACAATCCAACCCTGAATTGGGGGTTCAACGGCTACGAGACAGATAAAATATTGGTAGTTTCTGCTATTGAAATAGGAAGTTCTTTTGAATTTAATCTCAGAGAAAAGAAACAATCTTACCGGAAGGTTTGGGAAACCCATTCTGATGATATTGATGAGCTTAATGAAATGATTGCACAGAGACATTCCTTTGGAGCCTTTGATAACGATGAACTGATTGGCTGGGTCATTTGTGATTTCAGAGAATGGAATAACAGTCTTTTCATAGAAAATATGCTCATCAGCGAGAAATACAGGGGGCAGAATGTTGGAAGATTACTCATTAAAAGTGTCAACAGGGAAGCCAGAGATCTGCAATGCAGGATCGTTGAGCTGGAAACTCAAAATACTAATTATCCTGCTATTCAGTTTTACCGGAAAGCAGGCTTTCTTATTACCGGAATTAATACAAAATTATATAACCACTCCTCAGAAACAGCTTTATACATGAGCTTTGAAGTTTAATCGACAAAAACTATAAAAGATATTTGAAATTTTATTTTGTACTAAATAGTACAATTAAATACCTTTGCTCCATCAAACTTATCTCATGGCTGGAAGACCTAAAATATTTGACGAGCTGAAAGCAATTGAAAAAGCTACTGAAGTGTTCAGAAGTAAGGGCTATGATACGGCTTCGGCAGATGAACTTCTATGCGCGATGGAGATCGGGAAAGGCAGTTTTTATCACACTTTCAAAGGCGGGAAACAGGAACTGTATGTCCGTTCCATTGAGCAGTTTGCTAATAACTTCCATAAGAAGTTAAATGACAGGATCAATAATTCCGATCATCCCATTGATTATCTTAAACAGGTATTCTTGTCTATGGCAGATGCCCCTGATTGTGATATAGAAAG
>JAFAAJ010000113.1 GCA_023426625.1 Bacteroidota bacterium | reverse complement strand
GTCTGTTGATGTCAATTGGCTTTGAAATAAAGTCATAAGCACCTTCTTTCAGACAGGAAACTGCAGAATCTATATCTGCGTGACCTGAAATCATAATAAATGTAGATTCAGGTTTCAGGGTTAAACTTTGTCTTAAAAGTTCAGTTCCTGAAAGTTTTGGCATTTTGATATCGGAAATTACCAGAGCGAAATCTTCTTTTTCGATTTGTTTATAACCTTCCAAACCATCTTCGGCGATCACAAATTCATAATTGGTAAGTTCATCAGAAAGAATACTGTGAAGTACTCCTGATATTGCTTTTTCGTCTTCTACAATAAGGATTTTTTGCATAGGTGCAAATTTAGCGATTTTTGATTGAATTATTAGCAAAAACCATACCTAAGTAAACTATTTCGAATAATCTCTTCTCCCGAAAATAGCAGAACCCACTCTCACGGAATTGGCACCGCACTGAATGGCAATCTGGAAATCATTACTCATTCCCATTGATAAGGTATCTAACTTTTTAAGTTGATTAAATTCATCAAAAACTTTCTTCAGGCTTAAAAATTCCTTTTTTACCTGATCTTCATCCTCTGTGAATGTCGCCATTCCCATAAGTCCGGTAATCTCAACATTCGGGAAGTTTCCGCTAAGATATTTTTGGAATAATTCCCCGGCTTCATGGATCTCCAGTCCGAATTTACTGTCTTCCGAAGCGATTTTCACCTGCAATAGAACTTTGATCTTACGATTATGTTTTCCCGCCTCTTTGTTGATCTCGGCTAAAAGCTTTTCGGAATCCACACTTTGAATGGTATCGATAAATCCGGCGATATACTTTACCTTATTGGTTTGCAGATGCCCGATCAGATGCCACTGAATATCCTGCGGAAGAAGAGGAGATTTCTCCATCAGTTCCTGAACTTTATTTTCACCAAAGATGCGTTGTCCCAAATTATACACTTCCTGAATAAGAGATACGGGATGCGTTTTGGAAACAGCTACCAATTGTACATTTTCGGGAAGTTGATTCTTTATATTGCTGTAATTTTCTTGAATGCTCATGATTGCAAATTTCTGAATTTTAATAGCAATAAACTAATGAATTGATAAAATTTTATTTCAGAATTTTTTTGAGAAACATAGAATTTTTAATAGCGGAAATTCCCCACGTATTGTTGAAAAATATAAACGTTTTCTTTTGTTCTTTTTTAATGGTTTCAGCAAGATCTTTAAGGAAATCTTCTGAGTATTCGGATTTGTAAAGAACAGGTTTTCCGTGTAACCTGTAGTATAAAACATCATGATAATTGCTGATGACCTCCTCGGAAAGGTTGCCGGGAAAACTCACCCCGGAAAAAACAATATTGTTTTCTTTCAATAAACTGAAGATTTCCTCTCGCCACCATGATTCATGACGAAATTCTATGACATTCAGGTAGCTGTGATCGAGGCTTTTTATAATAAAATCGATATTTTCAGCTGTATTTTTAAAGGATGGCGGAAATTGGTATAGAAAACCGGCTAACTTATTCTGTAAGTTCTGATGAATATGTCGGCAAAATTCAGCAATATCATCTTTGGAGTCTTTCAGACGTTTCTCATGTGAAATAGCTTTGGGAATTTTGATAAAGAACCTGAAATCTTCCGGTGTTTCATCGAACCATTTCTGAAGCGTTTTAGCAGTCGGTTTTCTGTAGAATGTAGAATTGATCTCTACAGAATTGAATTCTTTTGCATACAAAGTCAAAAAGTCTTTACCCGGAGTTTTTTCAGGATAAAAATATCCTTTCCAGTCGTTGTTGTAAAATCCGGAGCAACCGATGTAAAGACTTTTCTTCATAGTTTACTTATTATTTGATGTCCAGATCCACGGCATTCAGTCTTAATGAATTTAGAATCACCGATAATGAACTGAAACTCATGGCTGCCGCTGCGATCATTGGAGACAGCAATATTCCAAAAAACGGATACAATAATCCTGCCGCAATTGGAACTCCGAGAATATTGTAGATGAAGGCAAAGAAGAGGTTTTCCTTAATATTTTTAAGTAATTTCTCACTTAAAAGTTTTGCTTTGGCAACGCCTAGAATATCTCCTTTCAGTAAGGTAATCTCCGCGCTTTCGATGGCTACATCCGTTCCTGTTCCCATTGCAATTCCTATGTTTGCCTGTGCTAAAGCAGGAGAGTCGTTGATGCCGTCACCGGTCATGGCTATGATTTTTCCTTGCTGCTGCAGCTTTTTCACTTCGTTGAGTTTATCTTCAGGAAGACAATTTGCTTTGAAATGTCTGATGCCTAATTCTTCGGCAACGGCTTTCGCTGTATGCTCATTATCTCCGGTCATCATGATAACATCAATTCCATCTTTCATCAAATGTTCCACTGCTTTTCTTGAACTTTCTTTAATCTTATCGGTAAAGCTGATAAAGCCTAAAACAGTATTGTCTTCAGCAACATAAGAAATAGTGTGAGCTTTAGACTGTTCTTCTACTGCTTTTTGTTTTAAGCTTTCAGGAATAGTGATGTGATGAGAGGTCAGCAAGCTTTCGTTTCCTAAGTATACTGTTTTCTCTTGAATGTTTCCTTTAACCCCTTTTCCGGAAATGTTTTCAAATTGAGTTACGTTTTGAGGAGCTAAATGGGCATCTTTTGCTCTTTTAATCACGGCATTGGATAAAGGGTGTTCTGAATTTTGGTTTAATGAAAAAGCCAATGCTAATATCGTATTCTGATCGGTATTCATAACTTCAATGTGTTCCACTGAAGGTTTTCCCTCTGTTAAAGTTCCTGTTTTATCGGTGATCAGAACATTTACTTTATTCATCTGTTCAAGGGCTTCTGCGTTTTTGATCAGAATGCCGTTTTTGGCGCCTTTCCCGATTCCTACCATCAGAGACATAGGTGTTGCCAAACCTAATGCACATGGACAGGCCACAATAAGAACGGCAACAGCATTTACAAAGGCAAATAATGTTCTTTTTCCTTCCGGTCCGAAAAACTGCCATAAAATGAAGGTAAGGATCGCAATTGCCACCACTGTAGGTACGAAAACTTTGGAAACCTTATCTGTAAGCTTCTGAATGGGGGCTTTACTTCGGCTGGCTTCATTCACCATTTTTATGATCTGGGAAAGTAAAGTTTCATCTCCTACTTTTTCGGCTTTCATAATAAAAACCTGATTTCCATTGATAGTTCCCGATGTTACTTTATCACCGGTGTTTTTTTCAACCGGAATGGGTTCTCCGGTGATCATGCTTTCATCTACAACAGAGTTTCCTTCTATGATTTTTCCGTCCACAGGAATTTTTTCACCCGGTTTTACTTTTAAAAAATCACCGATTTTCACCTGAGAAAGCAATACTCTTTTTTCTTCTCCATTGCTGATAAGATTGGCTTCATCAGGAGAAAGGTTCATCAGTTCTCTGATGGCGTTTCCGGTCTTTTGGTGAGCAGCAGCTTCCATCAACTGGCCTAAAATAACCAACGTTAAAATAACACAAACGGCTTCAAAATAAAGAGGGATCTCATGATTGTGTCCCCGAATTTCATGCGGAATGATGTCAGGAAATATTAAAGCCACGACACTGAAAACAAATGCTGCGCTTACCCCCAAAGCAATAAGACTGAACATATTCAGATTCCATGTTTTGAAAGAGATCCAACCTCTTTTCATCAGGAACCAGCCTGCATAAAATACAACAGGGAGAGTTAACACAAATTCAATGATTCCCTGAACTTTGTGGGAGAAAGGAAAATCCATGATCATTCCTCCCATGGAAAGAATGAATACGGGAACGGTAAATGCTAAAGCCGTTATGAATTTTCTTTTGAGTAGTGTATAGGTTTCATCTTCTCCATCATCTTCTGTATCTGGCATTCTGACCAGATCCATTCCGCAAATCGGACAATCTCCCGGTTCGTCCTGAATGATCTCCGGATGCATAGGACAGGTATATTTTGCAGTTTTCTTTTCAGGATATTTTACAAGATCCATTCCGCAGACGGGGCATCCCACATTGCTGTCGTAGGTTTTATCTCCTTCGCAATACATCGGACAATAATATCTTCCCGCCATTTCATCAGTAACTTTAGGTGTTTCATGATGATGAGAATGAGAGTGATGGTGGTGATGGGAACCGGAATTTTTTATCAGATCTTCAGTAATTTCCTCCAAATGCATGTGACAAACAGGGCAATCACCTTTTTCTTCATAGACTTTATCTCCTTCACAAAACATCGGACAATAATATTTTCCTATGCTGTCTTTAAAGTTTTCCGGCAGGTGAGAGGAAGAGTATGCAGGTTTATGATTGGGATCTTTTGCCAGTTTCTCTTCAATAGGAACAAGATACATATTGCAGACAGGACATCTCTTTCCTTGTTGGAAATACACTTTGTCACCTTCACATTCCATTGGGCAATAATAAACAAAAGAAGGTGAAATGCGGTCCTGTGGTTTAATAAATGCTTTCTCAGGATTATTCGGATCTTCCAGCTTGTAGTTTCCGATTTCTTCCAGTGCTTTATTCAAGGTCGATATTTCAATATCTTTATCGGAAGTAATAGTTGCTGTACTGTTTTCGAGATTGATATCTGCTTGTATGTCTTCAAGGCTGTTTAATCTTTCGGAGATTTTCTTCTGACAACCGGAGCAGGTCATCCCCAGAATTTTATATTGTCGTTCCATGATCCTTTTAATTTATAGAACAAATTTCCGAATTGGAAATGAAAGCTTGTTATAAATTTAAGGAGAATAGTTATAGAATTCCTGAAATGTGGTTTAAGGAATATATTTTAATGTTTAGCGGAAGTTTATGATAAACTGTCTAATGGCTTTCTTGTATGGACTTTAAGCTTTTTGAATTCTGTGGGTGTGAAGCCTGTCGTATTTCTGAATTGTGAGGATAAATGCTGTACACTTTTATAGCCTAATTTTCCCGCAATTTCCGTAAGGGTGAATTCATTATATAAAAGGAGTTCTTTCACCTTTTCAATCTTCTGAAGGATAAAAAACTGTTCCAGCGTTATATTTTCATTTTGTGAAAATGCTTTTGAAAGCGAACTGTAATCTTTATATATGTTGGAACTCAAAAATTCAGACAGCAGGAAGTTTTCATCAATGTCAAGTTCACTGATTTTTGTGATGATAAGGTTCTTGATCTTTTCAGTAAGTTGGTGAACCGAATCCTTGATTCTTTCAAAGCCGGTTTCTTCAAGGCGTTTTTCAAGGGTATGAAGATCCGATCCGGAAAGTTCGTCGAAAGTTTCTACTTCTCCCAAACTTACCGAACTGATCTTTATCCCAAGATCATTAAAAATACTTTTAACAGCGGAAATGCATCTGCCGCAAACCATATTTTTTATGAAGATCTTCATGCTTCTTTGATTCTGTCTTTTACGAATTCTACTTTTGTTTTGCCGTGTGGAGCAGGATTACCGTTTTCGTCAAGGTTCACCATGACAATTTTATCTATCGTAATGATGGTTTGCCTTGTCATTTTGTTTCTTACTTTGCATTTTAAGGTAATGGAAGTAGATCCGAAATGGGCAACCTCTATTCCTATTTCAATAATATCTCCCTGTTTTGCCGAGCTTACAAAATTGATGTCGGAAATAAATTTGGTAACAATTCTTGGATTTTCCAATTGAATGGTGGTGTAAAGTGCTGCTTCTTCATCGATCCATTGTAATAATCTTCCTCCGAAAAGTGAATGATTGGGGTTTAAATCTTCCGGTTTTACCCATTTTCTGGTGTGATAATTCATGTCTTAATAATTTGCTACACAAATTTAGTGTTTATAGTTGATTTTATTAATGAATTGAGATTTAGTTATCTTAAGAACGATATTTATTTTCTCAATCATTTTTTATTGATGTTTAATGAAAAATTACTCTTTAAATTCCAGAATATCTCCGGGTTGACATTCCAGAACTTTACAAATAGCTTCCAGAGTGCTGAAACGTATAGCTTTTGCTTTTCCGGTTTTCAAAATAGAGAGATTGGATAAGGTAAGATCTACTTTTTCCGACAGTTCGTTCAATGACATTTTTCTTTTTGCCATTATAACGTCCAGATTTACAATAATAGGCATATTTTAAATGGTTAATTCGTTCATTATGTTCTCATTCAATATTATTAAGATTGGATGCATTTACTTCATCAGGATAAACGTTTTGCCTCATTCCGGATTGGCAATATTCATCACATAGGAGAAGGTCATAGCTCCTGCCTGAATGCATAGACCAATGAAAATGATTCATGGCAATACTTTGGTGATCTGTAAAACAGTGTAAGTATCGGTTTTCATATTAAATAATTGTTAACGAACTACAAATATCAATAAATATGTATTGAAAAACAACAAATATTTATCTTTTTCATTAATTTCGTTCTTGGAATTCAACATAATATATAGAAAAGATGGAAAAAGGCTTTGATTTGAAATTTTTAATCGTATCTTGCGTTCGTCAATATTTAGAATCAATATTTGTTCATTAATTTATGTTGTTTTTCTTTTATCGGCCAAATTATTATTAATTTTTAAATTTTTTTTCAAATGAACATTTTTGTTTCAAACATTAACTACGCAACGAAAGAGTACGAGTTGCAAGATTTATTTTCAGAATTTGGAGAAGTATCTTCTGCAAAAATTGTAACAGACAGAGAAACTGGCCGTTCAAGAGGTTTCGGATTCATCGAAATGGGTGAAGAAGAAGGAAAACAAGCGATTGAAGGACTTAATCAGAGAGAATTCAACGGAAAAGTATTAAATGTTTCAGAAGCTAAACCAAGAGAAGAGAAGCCAAGAAGAAGTTTCGATAACAACAGAGGTGGTGGTTATGGAAACAACAGAGGCGGAGGTTACGGTAACAACCGTGGCGGTGGCGGAAATCGTTGGTAAAAAATATGAAGCGGCTTAATAGCCGCTTTTTTTATGTCTATATTTATTTTATAAGTAATACGGCATCTTCGTAGTACGTATTTTCTTTGCTATAAAGGTTCTTTTCTCTTGTTATACTTGTAAACACAACCTTTATGTGATATTTTCCCAGGTCACTTTCTACAGAAATCTCCGGTAATTTTACGGTTCCTGTCTTATTTCGATGAGGTTCGGCGATTTTGTTAATGGAAGAAGTGAAATCTGCTTCCTCATCAGAATTAAGGATAACTTTAAGGTCTGAATTTCTGTCTGTTGTTATGATGTTGAATTGATCTCCGTTGATTTCCAGAGTTTCACTATTCAATGAAAGATTCACCAAATAAGTATAATCATTGATTTTGACAGCTTTGTTCTCAGATAAAAGGATCAATCTGTAATATTCTTTGGCTATAGTTCGGTCGGTTCGCGGAAAACTGTTTTTGATATGGTCTGAAACTGCCCAAAAATCCAGCGATTCAATATCTTTTGCCAATTGTTTCTGATCTTTATCCGGAACCAGGTTCACCAGAAAATCTTTCTGATTTCTTTTCGTTAAATATTCAAACTTATTGGCAATTTCATATATGACTGTATCTGCGATTTTCTTCTGAAAGTTTATTTTATTACCTGTTAAAAGCCTGTTTTCATTTAAAATTTTCATCAATTCATTTTTCTGACTTCTTTTTGCCACACTGAATGCATTGAAATAAGGAAAGATCAATGCAAAAAGCCCAAATGAAAATAAGCTTATCGGAATGAATTTAATGGTCGTTCTTTTATTGAAAACAAAGTAGATCACCACACTTGAAAGCCATAATGCCACAAGCAATACAAAATATCGGGGCTCTGTATAACCATATTCCAGAATTCGCGTGAAAATAGCCGTGAAAAGTAGAACAATTAAAGGAATAATGGTATAATAAAACAGCTTTGAAAATATTTTAACCCAAGATTTTGTATGGTCTTCTTTTAAAGGATGTACTAATAATAAAGCCAGGATACCTACAATACTATAAGCTAGAACAAGATAAGAAACCCAGCCTCTCGGTAATTCCCAGTTGATTAATATTTTAAATGAATAAAAGTAAAGGATCGTAACGTAAATAAACAGGAGAGGGATAAGTATGAATTGGGTGAAAAATTTCAGAACAACAGGATATTTTCCTTCTTTTTCCAGGTAATCAAGCCCGGTTTCATTAAATAATAAGAAGATAAAGCAGCTCCCGAAAATAGCAAGGATGTAAAAAGTATGGGTATAAATGTGATCATTGAAATTAAAATCAAACAGCTTATCCACCGCTAAAATAGCCAGTTCCACACCTCCTGTGAGAACACCTGTGAAAACAGCCGTAAGGAAAATATTTACGAACAGGTTTTTATTATACTGCCAAAATCTTAGTTCACGGTTTTTACCCAAAAAGGCGGCAAAAGAAACCAAAAGATGAGATAATATAAAGGTAACGGCAATGATGAATCCGTAAACTTCCGTAAATTCTTTTTCCTTTTTAGGTAAAACAAAATAAAATCCTATCAGAAAAACCACTCCGAGTATTTCCAGGAGAAGTCTTCTGCCGATTCTCTGCGAAAGGATCTTTAAGGCGAACATCAATGAGATTCCAAGACAGGCACATATCGTAAACTTTGAAAATACAAAGAAATCTTCCTTCGTATAATTATTCTCAAACATACATATAGCCCCAATTGCAGCCAGCAAAGCCATCACC